>JAHFCS010000391.1 GCA_023249395.1 Gemmatimonadota bacterium | reverse complement strand
GATCGACACCGGGAAAATCATGGGGACGGCGCACTTCATGAGCCCGGAGCAGGGCGCGAACAAACCTCTCGATGGACGCAGCGACATCTATTCGCTCGGTGTCGTTGGCTATCTCGCGCTGAGCGGCAGGCTGCCGTTCGAGGAAGCGAGCGTACCCGCTCTGATCGCCAGACAATCAGTTGACACGCCGCCGAGTTTGATGAGCGTCGCGCCTGGCGTTCCTTCAGCGCTCGCTGCGGCAATCGATCGCTGCCTCGAGCGCGATGCAGCCAGTCGCTTTCCTGATGGCGAAGCATTGGCAGCGGCCCTTGCTCCGTCTCCAGACTCGCGCTCCGTGCTGCCGCCGATGCTGAGAGCCTGGCTCACTGCACAAAACCCACTGACGCTTCCGTACCTCGCGTGGTCAACAGGGTTCAGCGTGCTAACGCTTGGGAACATCTACGCAAACTTGATCCACAATCCCGGATCGTCACCCGGCGATGTCGCAAGGCTCTTCACGATTGCCTCGTTGCCGATCTTTCCGATTGTAGGATTTCACATCAACCAGGGGCGCAAACAATTCCGCGCCGGATACACGCTCGCCGACTTGCGCGGAGCGATCCAGGTCGCACAGAAGGAACGAGACGAGAGAGCCGCGCTCACGAACAAAAGCGAAAAAAGCGTCGGGCTTCGAGCCCTTCAGCTCGCCACCATCGCGTCGGCCGGCTGGCTCGCCGTAACCGCGGTCCTCCTCATGACCGGCGTGATTCACGAGAATCGGACGCCGATCGCATGGATTTTCTCGCCCGTCTTGAGCACGATGCTTTTTGGTGCCGTGAGCAATGCGCTCGACCTTCAGTTCATTCCCACTGGAATCCGCAATTGGTGGCAGACAGGGATTCGCGACCGTCTCTGGAATAGCCGCGCTGGTGAGTGGCTGGCGGGACGACTCGGAGCAGCGAAGCAATCGCGAGCGGTGGGCGGCGGCGTGTTCCGACCTACGGAAGCGGCGCTGGGCATCGCTGCGGCGGAGCTCTTCGCGGCGCTCCCGGAAGCGTACCGTGTCGAGCTCTTCGAACTCCCCGCAATCCTCGCGGCGCTGGAAGCCCGTGCTGCCGAAGCGCGAGCTGAGGTGGACGTCGTTGCCGCGCTCGCTCGCCCTGGTTCAGGCGACACCGCAGTTCTCGAAACGCGCCGCAATGCGGCATCCGCCAACCTGGCCGCGAGTGTCGGCGCACTGGAACGAATCAGGCTCGACCTCCTGAGACTGCACGCTGGCGCGGGAGACCTGACACCTCTCACGACGCTGATCGATGAAGCGCACCTGCTCAGTGACGACGTGAGGCGGCTCGCCGAGGCGGAGCAGGAGGTGGAGGACGCTATCGAGAGGAGATACTCCTGACTGATGTCAGGACGGCATTCAGACGATCAATTTGTGCCAACTTTCTAGGCGGCGACTGAACTTCATTGCCCTTCTGGCGGCTGCCACAGTTCAACTTTGTTGCCCTCCGGATCCATGACCCATCCGAATTTCCCGTACTCCGAGTCGTCGGTCTTGTCGAGCACGTCACAGCCTTCTTCGCGCAGCGCTTTGAGAAGTGCTGCCAGATCTTCGACTCGATAGTTGACCATGAAGGTCGACTTGCTCGGAGCGAAGTGCTTGCCGTCTGCTGCGCCGATCGACCAGGCCGTAGTTCCCTTGGTCGGGTTGCCTTCGGAGTCAGTCCAGTCGAAGGCAGCTCCACCCCAGTCCTGAACGTCTATTCCAAGGTGCTTCTTGTACCAAGCGCATAGCGCCTTAGGATCCTTGGCACTTATGAAGATGCCGCCGATGCCCGTGACTCTTCGCATTCGGACCTCCAATGTTGGCTGAGTTGACCAAGGGTAGGTAAGCTCCGGGCGAATCAAATAGAATGCGTATTCAGCTGCAATATCCAACTTGGCCGGCGCCGGATCACCGTCGGGTTGCCAAGGACGACTGGCGTATCGCCGATGGTGTAGCGGTGATTCTTCCTCAGCAGACTAACGTCGCATGGTGCACGTTCGATTTATCACCAGTGGACTGCCTCACGGTGGTGAGATATTGAAAGTCGTAAAATGAAGGTAGGATTACTTTTCTTTGGATAGCGGTCGGCATCGAAGTCTCGAACGACGCCATTGGATACTCGTTCAATTCCAAGCGCATCGAGCCGGGCACCGGGAAATCGACGACTTCGTATAGCGGCGAGATCGCGTCGCGATGTTCCTCAGTCTTCCAGCGGCTCGACACGAACGGCCGTCCCATAGCACAATACCTCTGTCACGCCTTTCATCAACTCGTTCGCGTCATAGCGGATGCCGATCACTGCGTCGGCCCCCGCCATATGCGCTTGAACCAACATTGTGTCGAAAGCCTGCTTGCGGGTTCGCTCAGCGAGTTCTGTAAAGAGCGAGATATTGCCGCCAAACATCGTCTGCAAGCTGGCGCCGACGGTCCCGAAAACCGATCGGGATCGGACGACGACACCACGTACCACGCCAAGATTGTCCACGATTCGGAATCCAGGCACGTCGAAGCCGGTCGTTGTCATGTTGGCCGGAATGTCTGCTGCCTGCGAATGGATGATGGAAGACATGAGTCACGTTTCGCGGTGAGTGGTCAGCTGTCTTGCAAACGTCAGGAATGCCGGCCTGACTTCTACTTAGGCTGCCACCATATACTGCGGAGTGCGGCAACTCGCTGCAAGCCGTTGCAGCGAGAAGTGACATAGGCCGCTGGGTCAAGGATCGAACCTTTGATGACTTGGCGGAGAATGCGGATAGCACTTTCGCTTTACCGTGAGTTTTCCGAGTGGGACGCTGCATCCCCTCTTCTCGGCGAAGGGCTTTCACTGGCGCTACGCTGCGGGAGGTGGCTGAAGACTCCGAGGTAAGCGCTTCGACGATCAACCGAGTCTTTCGCAGGGAGTTCGGATCCGGTGTCGGAATGTTTGTGCGGTTGAGACGAGTCGAAGAGGCAAGGTCAGCTCTGCTTTCGAGAGGCGAGTCGATTTCGGCCATCGCCATCCGCCTGGGCTTTGCGGATCAAGCTCACCTGACTCGAGTATTTCGAAGGACGACTGGATGGACACCAGGAGCTTATCGCCGGGCCTTCCGGACCTCCACAGACGACACGCTTGAACCGATCAACAGCCCGCGCTAGACCCATATCCATCCGACAAGATCGTTCGCTTTGACGTTTTCTCCAGGTCTGTCCTGA
>JAHFCS010000390.1 GCA_023249395.1 Gemmatimonadota bacterium | reverse complement strand
ACATCGCCGGCGCGCGCAACAACCTTCCGTACTCGAAAGAGGTGTACGAGTACATGAGACTGCTCGCCAAGTCCACGCCAAGGGTGCGAGTGTTCTCGATCGGCAAGACCGAGGAAGGACGGGAGATGATCGCCGTTGCGGTCGCCTCGGAAGCACTGATGGCGAGCCTCGACAGCAACACCGCAAGGCTCGGCAAACTCGCCGACCCGCGGTCGATCAACATGGACGATGCGGCGGCGCAGAAGCTCATCGAGCAAGTGGCGCCGGTTTATTACATCACCGGCACAATTCATTCTCCGGAATCGGGCGCACCCACCGCACTGATGGAGCTCGCCTACCGGCTGGCCGTCGACGACAGTCCATACATCCGTAACATCCGGGAGCACCTGATCACGCTGATCACGCCGATTGTTGAAGTGGACGGCCGCGACCGCGAAGTCGATGTGTTCCGCTGGCATATGGCGCACCCGGGCGAGACATACCCTGACCTCATCTACTGGGGCCATTACGTCGGGCACGACAACAACCGCGACGCGATGGCCCTCACCCTCAAGCTGTCGCAGAACGTCCTCGATACCTACCTGGGATTTCAGGCGCAGGTTCTCCACGACCTCCACGAGTCCGTTCCTTTCCTTTACGACAACACCGTCGGCGACGGACCGTACAACGCCTGGGTCGATCCGCTGCTCACCAACGAATGGCAGCTCCTTGGATGGAACAACGTCCAGGAGATGACTCGAATGGGAATGCCTGGAGTTTTCACCCACGGGGATTTCGATACCTGGTCTCCAGGCTATCTCATGTTCCTGGCGGCGACCCACAACGGTATCAGTCGCCTTTACGAGACATTCGGAAATGGCGGCACCGCCGAGACGATGGATCGGACGCTCACACCCGCTGAAATCGGGCGCACGTGGTACCGGCAGAATCCGCCGCTGCCGCGAGTCAAGTGGTCGCTCCGCAACAACAACAACTACCAGGAGACCGGGCTACTCGTCTCGCTCAGCTACTTCGCCAACAACCGGCGACAGTTTCTCGAGAACTTCTACGAGAAGAGCAAGCGCTCGATACTGAAGGCGCGCAGGGAGGGTCCGGCCGCCTACCTGCTGCCCTCAGACGACCCGCGGCCCGGCGCCCAGGCCGAGCTGCTCCGAATTCTCCAGTAGCAGCACGTCGAGATTTCGCGCGCCACGGCGGCTTTCACGGTTCTCGTTCCAGCTCCGCGACCAAGGCCCGCCAATACAGCCAACGCCGACACTGCGCTCGCGCGGAGCGCCGACACTCTGCCAGCCAGGCCGAAGATGGAGCCGCGCGAATTTCCCGCTGCGAGCTACATCGTGCGGATGGACCAGCCCTACTCACGCATCGCCGACGCGCTCCTCGACTACCAGTTCTGGGCCCCGAACGATCCGCAAAAGAACCCGTACGACGACACAGGCTGGACTTTTCCCGAGAATTTTGCCGTCCGCTCGATCCGGGTGACCGACGTGAAGATTCTCGCCGCCCCGATGGAACCGGTGAGAGGCGAAGTTCGCGCCCCGGGTGGAGTAACTGGAGCGGGCCCTGTGTTCGCGATCGACAACAATGCTGACAACGCGCTCGCGACTCTTCGATACCGTCTCAGGAAGGCGGATTTTCAGATTGCCGAACAGCCGTTCGAGGCCGCCGGCCGGAAATTCCGCCGAGGATCATTCGTAATTCGCGGAGCTCCGGCGACGGAGCTCGCCGATGCAGCGAAAGAGCTTGGCCTCAACGCGTACGCCATTGCGGCCGCACCGACTGTCCCGATGCATCCCGCGCGTGCTCCTCGCGTGGCGATACTCCACACCTGGACCAACACGCAGATGGAAGGCTGGTGGCGGCAGGCGTTCGACTTCAACCGGATTCCGTACGAATACATAAGCGTTCAGGATGTTGCGAAGACAGCGAATCTCAACTCGAAGTACGATGTGATTCTTTTTCCACCCGGCGGAGGCAGTCCGGCATCGATCGTCAATGGACTTCCGATGTGGCGGAATGCGATGCCGTGGAAGAACACTCCACTGACTCCGAACATCGGAACCTGGGCGCAGACCGACGATATCCGTCCCGGCCTAAGCTGGCAGGGTGTTCAGAACCTCAAGAACTTCGTTTCAGCCGGTGGAGTTCTCGTCACCGTCGAGAGCACGGCCGAGCTCGCGGCAACGTTTGGCCTCGCCAATGGAGTTACGGTAAATCATCCGCCGCGGCTTCACGTCGTTGGAACGCTCCTGCGTACGAAGATCGTCGACGACGCGAGTCCGCTCATTTACGGTTTGCCCGACGGCCTTGCCGTTTACAGTGACGAGGGTGTGAGCTACTCCATCACCAACGTGCTCGGCGCTCGCGCCGGGCCGCCGCCCGATTCGCTCAACGCCCGGCCCACCGGCCGCGGGACCGCCGAGGACCTCGATGTCGTTCAAGGCCGTCCGTTGATCGACCCCAAGAACGACCTTCTACCGAAAAAGCCGGTGCAGCCTTGGCAGGCACCGCCGGTGACCGAGGAACAGCAGCGTCGTCCGCTGACGATCATTCCGCCGGCATTACGGCCACGCGTCGTGCTGCGATACAGCGATCAGCGCGAGCTTCTCGTTTCCGGTCTTCTCTCGGGAACCGACGTGGCCCAGCGGCCGGTGGTGATCGATGTACCCGCCGACAAGGGTCACGTGATTCTCTTTGGTAACAACCCGATGTACCGCGGCGAAACGGTCGGCAGCTATTTCCTCGTGTTCAACGCGCTGCTCAACTTCGACCATCTCGACGCAGGGAGAAAGCTGGACGCGAAATGACGGTTGCTGTGCTCCGCGCTAACGCGTCGCTGCTTGAGTAAGGTCAGGCAACCGGATAAGTTGCGTGACCTCCCGGAGAGATGGCCGAGAGGCTCAAGGCACCGGTTTGCTAAACCGGCATACATGGAAACGTGTATCGAGGGTTCGAATCCCTCTCTCTCCGCTCACTGATTATTCGGGGTCCGCGTTCGACGCGCGGGCCCGTTTTCTTAGCACAGCGCTGACGCAATGACTGACGTAGCAACGTCCAAACCACCGCGCCTCCGATTCGCCCCATCACCCACCGGTTACCTGCACGTCGGCGGCGCGCGAACAGCGCTCTTCAACTGGCTCTACGCCCGACACAACGACGGAAAGTTTCTCCTTCGCGTCGAAGACACCGACAAGCTGAGGAGCACCGATGAAAGCACTCGC
>JAHFCS010000389.1 GCA_023249395.1 Gemmatimonadota bacterium | reverse complement strand
GCAAATGACTCAGTGAACAAATGCGCCTATCTCAGTTGTCGTAATACAGATAGAACTCGTGCGGATGGGGCCGCAGCCGGATCGGATCGAGCTCCTTCTCGCGCTTGTACGCGATCCAGGCCTGCACGAGATCCTCGGTGAACACCTCACCGCGGAGCAGGAACTCGTGATCCTGCTCGAGAGCGGTGATCGCTTCTTCGAGCGACCCGGGCGTGGTGCGGATGCCCATGTGTTTCATTTCGTCGCGGGTCATCTCGTAGATATCGCGGTCGAGCGGCTCGCCCGGGCTGATCTTGTGCTGGATGCCATCGAGCATCGCCATCAGCATCGCCGACCACGCGAGGTAGCCGTTGCAGCTCGGGTCCGGGCAACGGAACTCCAGTCGCTTCGCCTTTGGGCTCTTCGAATACATCGGAATCCGGATCGACGCCGAACGGTTGCGCGCCGACAGGGCGAGGTTGACCGGCGCCTCGAAGCCCGGCACCAGGCGGCGGTACGAATTCGTCGTCGGCGCGGCGAACGCGAGGATCGCCGGCGCATGTTTCAGGAGGCCGCCGGCGGCATAGAGACCCATTTCGCTCAATCCGGCATACCCTTTTCCGGCGAACAGCGGTTTCCCGCCTTTCCAGAGGGACGTGTGCGTGTGCATGCCGCTGCCGTTGTCTTCGAAAATCGGCTTCGGCATAAACGTCACCGTCTTGCCGTGGCGTTTCGCCACGTTCTTGCAGATGTATTTGAACCACATGAACTGATCCGCCATCTTGAGCAGCGGCTGGAACTGCATGTCGATTTCGCTCTGTCCCGCAGTCGCTACCTCATGATGGTGCGCTTCGACGACGATGCCGATCTTCCGCATCTCGGCGACCATCTCGCCGCGCAGGTCGTGGTACGTATCGGTCGGGCTCACCGGGAAATAGCCACCCTTGAAGCTCGGCTTGTACCCGAGATTCGGCTCCTCCAGGCGCGCCGTGTTCCACGCACCTTCGACTGAATCGATCTCGTAGTACCCCCGGTGCTGGTTCTGCTCGTAGCGGACCTCGTCAAAGATGAAGAACTCCGGCTCGGGGCCGATGGAGCAGGTGTCGGCGACGCCCGACTCCTTTAAGTAAGCTTCGGCCTTGCGGGCGACGTGCCGCGGATCGCGCGTGAAATCCTTTCCGGTCACCGGGTCGACGACATTCGCGATGACGCTGATCGTCGGCTTCGCGAAGAAGGGATCGATGCAGGCCGTGTCGCGATCGGGCACAGCGAGCATGTCCGATTCGTGAATCCCCATCCAGCCGCGAATCGAGGAGCCGTCGAACCCGAGGCCCTCCTTGAACGTGTCGGCGTTCCAGAGATCAATGGGGAAGGAGCAGTGTTGCCAGGTGCCGAGCATGTCGACGAACTTCAGATCGACCATCTCAGCGTGAAGCTTCTTCGCAAGCGCCAAAAACTCGTCGGGTGTCATAGCGGCGGCTTCCTCTTTCTCCACCGATGTCGTGCACGAGCCGGCTCGATGGCCAGATGAAAAATGACCCGAGGGAATTGAGCCGGAAGCATAACCGATCTCGCGGCGTTGTCACGCGAGGGGGGCCACCTTACATTTTTGTCGGGGAACGGCCACCGTTATTCCCGTCGCAAGAATACGCGTTGGCGTTTTCACTGTTACGCGACCTCGCGATCGAGGCGATATTCATGGTGCAGTCCAGCAGAATCGGCGTCGCCACGAGACGGGACGCTTAGGTAAGCGATGCCCGCTGAGTCGCGGGCCAGGGACGTCGGGCGGCCGTTCCGGGAAGCGCGGCCCGAGGCTGGCATGCGGGCGACCGCGATGGTTAGTGATCCACCCACTCGCGCAGAATCCGTCGGAGGTGACGCTCGTTGAGCGGGATGATCCAGTCCCAGACACTCCCAGCGTACGGTCCCGATCAGCCGTTCACAAGACAGGTTGGCTTGTGGTGTCCGTACCGGAGTCTTCACGCGAGCAGTGGTCGGGGCGACTGGATTCGAACCAGCGACCCCCTGCGCCCAAGGCAGTATTTCAGCAGTTTTCAGGACGTCCCACCGCGTTGCAGCGCGTGTCAGATTCAGGCATATTTATTAGGTAATAGCACGATTCTGGCTGTTCAAGCGTACTCGCCTCGTGCTACGCTGTCGTCGTCAGCTTGTGACCTATAGGTGACCTTTAGCCGACCCCCTGTCCGTTTACATGGCTCCAGTTGGATTGACCGATCGCCGCATCGCCGCCCTGCCAACGCCGACGCTGGAGCAGCGGCAGTGCGACCACTGGGATCCCGCGATGCGCGGCTTTGGCGTGCGCGTGTCGTACGGCGGCAAGAAGGCGTTCGTCGTGCGGTACCGCGTGAACGGTCGGCTTCGCAGGCTCACGCTCGGTCCGTATCCGGACCTCTCGCTGGCTGACGCCCGTCGCAAAGCGCGCATCATCATGGGCGACGTCGCGCATGGTGAGGATCCCGCCGAGGACAAGCAGGCGCGCCGCGACGCTGAGACGTTCAAGGGCCTCGCCAAGGCGTATCTGGAAGTCGCTGAGAAACGGCATCGCAGTTGGAAAGAGGAGAAGCGGATCATCGACAAAGACCTGCTTCCGGAGTTCAGCTTGCGTCTACTGGCGGACATTCGTCGGCGCGACGTGCGCGAGCTGATCGAGGCGATTGCACGGAAGCGCAAGGCTCCCGTGATGGCGAACCGGACCCTCGGCGTCCTGTCGCGGATGTTCAACTTCGCCCTCGACCGCGAGTGGATCGAAGCCAGTCCCGCAACGCGTATTCCAGAGCCTGGCGAGGAGCGCTCTCGCGATCGCGTGCTGACAGACGACGAACTGCGCGAGCTGTGGGTGAACCTTGAATCACTGGCGAAGCAGGTGGAGCCGGCGGACGAAGACGATGAAGACGTCCAGGACGATGGAGAGAAGAAAGCGCACATCACGCCGGCGACCGCCCAGGCGTTTCAGGTTCAGCTGCTGACCGCGCAGCGGCCGGGTGAGGTTCGGTCGATGAAATGGGCCGACGTCGATTTGGAGAGCGGCTGGTGGTCGATTCCCGGCGTAGTGGCGAAGAACGGACAGCCGCATCGCGTGCCGTTGATCAAGGAGGCTGTGGAGATCCTGAAGCCGCGCCTGAAAGCGGCCGGCGATGATGCGATCTGCGTGTTCGAGAACCGTCGCGGCGCCGGCTCGGTTGCGCACCGTGGCAAGAAGGCGGCTTCGGCGCTGTGCAAGTC
>JAHFCS010000388.1 GCA_023249395.1 Gemmatimonadota bacterium | reverse complement strand
CGCCGTTCGTCGGAGGAGAGGAGGCTGTAGTCATACTCGGCTTCATCATCTCCGACGGACAGAGAAGTTTCCCACAGATGGACCTCGTCGGGCGCGATGACGATTGGGGTCATGAATCGATGCGTGGCCGGGCGATTTCCTCGCTGAGCGCCTCGAGCTCCGCGATTGCCTCGAGGTCGCGGGGACGTCCGGCCGCCCTTTTTGTCGCGATCAGCCACTCGAGGTTGAGACACTTCGTTTCGTGGGAGAAAAGAATCACGGTGATCGTGTGATCGATCATGTCATTGTACGTGCCGCCGCCGGTGATCTCGCCGAGGAGATCGATGTCGCCGGCGGCGGTGGTGAGTGTGAAGTTGAGCCCGGCACGGAGCGTCGCGGCGGACCATTGGAACGGGAGGCCGCGCGGGACGCCACGCAGGTACGGCTTGAGCGGACGTAGCGCGCGAACGAGGCGATCGAGATTGGCGTCGGTTCTGGCGTAACAGATGTCGACGTCCTGCGTGAGACGGCTCGAGCCGTGGACTGTTGCTGCGACACCGCCGACAACGATGTACTCGACGCCGGTGGTGTGAAGAGCGGTGAAGAGCCGGCTGAAGTTGGTCACTGATTCCGACGGGCTGCTGCTCCCGCCCGGTGTGCCTCGTCTGCCAGCCGATTCAGTGCCTGGAGTGATTTCAGGCGCTCGTCGGGCGTCTTGTCGAGATTGCGGAGGAGCAGTGAGCGGTCGATGTCGCGCTTGAACGCTTCTATGAGAGGGTCGGGCGTCGCACGGGGAATGAGCTCAACATCGAGATCGAATCCTGTCGCTCGGAGGAGACGCTCGAGTGTATCGACGGTGGGATTCGTCTGGCCTCTCTCGATGCGGGCGACAACGGACTGAACGGTACCGGCGCGGGAGGCCAGCTCTCGCTGGCTCAGTGCGGCTCGAAGCCGCGCCTCGCGGAGTAATGGTGCCCATTGTGTGATAGCTTTCATGATATAATAATATGTAATAAGCTATCAAGCCGCAATCGAGGCGTTGCCTGTTGATCGCCGTGGGGAAACCCAGACGGTGGCGCGTTCGGAGCGGCTTCAGCGAGGGACTATTTCCCTTTGCCGGATTTCTGGTAGGTCCCCATCAGCTCGCCCGTCGCGAGCGTGTGTCCTTTTATCGTCTTCAGCAGGTCGCTCTTCGCGGGAGAGGACAGGCTCTTGAGCTCGGTATCGAGCGCGTAGACCCTGAAGAAGTAGCGATGTCTGCCGATGGGAGGGCAGGGACCACCGTAGTCCGACTTGCCGGAATCGCCTTTGCCTTTCATCGCACCCGCGGGCAGTCCGCGCTTGGACGCGTTCTCGCTCAGACCGGTGGCGCTCGCCGGGATATTGTAGACGACCCAGTGTACCCAGATGCGCTGCGGCTTCGCGGGATCCGGGGCGTCGGGATCCTCCATGATGAGCGCGTAGCTCTTGGTCCCGGCGGGGCCACCACTCCACGAGAGCGGCGGTGAGATGTCAGCGCCTTCACAGGTGTAGCGCGCAGGGATCGACGCACCCTGCGCAAAGGCGTCGGACGTTACCTGGAATGACATGGTCTGGCTCCGTGATGTGGTGTCGCTCGTTGCTTGGGTTACGGCTGATGAAGCCGTATCGGTTGCCGCGCGCTCGCCCTTCGTGCAGCCTGGCGAGAGTAGCGGGAGGAATAGGACGATTGCGAATCGCGTGATTTTCATTTCCGGATAGGTTTCGGAGCAAACCGAGTGCCGGAACAACGGTGTCAACGCCGCGCATCTGTATGCGCGACAAGGGATGTGATCCCACACTTCAGGAGGCTCTGATGACCGTGCTGTCCGCCTTTTGGCTTCCGATTCTGCTGTCGGCCGTAGCGGTTTTCATCGTGAGCTCGATCATCCACATGGTACTGCCGTGGCACAAGAGCGATTACCCGAAGGTGCCCAACGAGGAGGCGGTGCGAAGTGCTCTCGGTCCTCTGTCGATTCCGCCCGGTGACTACATGGTCCCCCGGCCGAGCGGCCGCGACGAAATGAAGTCGGCCGAATTCGCCGAGAAGGTGAGAGTCGGCCCGAATGTCATCATGACTGTCCTGCCAAATGGCCCGTGGTCGATGAGCCGGAATCTCATTCTCTGGTTCCTCTATCTGGTGGTGGTCGGAATCCTCGTGGCGGCTCTCGCCGGATCGGCGCTGCCACGGATACCCGAGCATCACGAGATCATTCACTTCATCACCGTGGCAGCGTTCATGGGCTACGCTGTCGCGCTCTGGCAGAACTCCATCTGGTATCGCCGCGCGTGGAGCTTCACCATCAAGGCCACGGTGGACGCAGTGATCTACGGGTTCGTTACGGCGATGATCTTCGCCTGGCTCTGGCCGCAGTAAAACGAGAGGGTATTGTCACTTGCCCGCGATCGCCTCTGCCGCGGCGGCCTGGAGCAGCGCCGCCACTGCCGGATCGATCGAGACATTCTTGCCCGACACGAGTTTCAGCTTGCTCGGCAATCCGACCGGCGATTTCTCGAGCAGCACACCGTACGTGACGAGCGCGGAGAGGTACGACCCCAGGTCGGACGGGTGCAGTCCATCGGAATACAACTTGAGATTCGCGTCGCGCTTCCACGCCGCGAGCCATGCATTCGCCACCGGTAGAAAAATTCCGCCCACGTCATCCGCTGCGAGATGATACGAGTCGATCGCGCGCGGAAAATCCTCTTGGCGATTCTCGGCGGGCCACGCGGAGAAGAGCACTGTCCGCGCATTGACGAACGCGATTCGATCAGCGAACAGCTTCGTCCCGAGACGCAGCGTATCCCGGTTGAGGTCGGTCGATGACGGGCCCTGCTGCAACACCACCCACGACCAGCCGCCCAGATCTACAGCGCGTGGCGCTGTTCCTTCGATCCAGTGATCAATGAGCGCGAAGTCGGGACCGGCAACCATCGCGACCGCCAGCTTCTCGCCGCCCGCCGAATCGGCGAGGGCCCGAACCATGTTCGGAATCTCGCCGACGTACAGGTAGCTGTTCCCGATAAACAGGACGCCCTTTCCCTCGCCTCGCTGATTCGCGGAATCCGAGACTTCCGTCGGCACGTTCAGGCAGCCGAGGCCTGTCACGAGAGCGAGGAACGCGAGGCCGAGTCTGGGCAATGTCATTCCGATCCGGACATGAGCGGCGATGCTACTCTCCATGCAGGCGTAGAAGCTACGCGCCTGAAACGGCAGGTGCAAACAGATCCGATG
>JAHFCS010000387.1 GCA_023249395.1 Gemmatimonadota bacterium | reverse complement strand
CCAGGGCAATATCGTCAAAGTCTTCGATCGCGTCAATCACGAGGAACTGCCGGTGGCAGAGGAGACCGGCCGGTTGACCCTCGGTGTCGAGTACGACCGCCGATGGGCGCGGTGCCGGCGTCCGCTCATCATGGTCGGCGGCGAGCTGACCATGGAAGACCTCGAGCTTCGGTACAACGCCATCAGCGGCTTCTACCGCGCGCCGGTGCAGATGATCGCCAACGGCGGAATTCTCGTGATCGACGATTTCGGCCGCCAGCACTGCTCGCCGCGCGATCTGCTCAACCGCTGGATCGTGCCGCTCGAGAGCCGGATCGACTTCCTGACGCTCAAGAGCGGCCAGAGTTTCGAGATCCCGTTCATGGTCCTGCTGGTGTTCGCCACGAACCTCAAGCCGACCGAGCTCGCCGACGAGGCGTTCCTGCGGCGCATTCAATACAAGATTTTTGCGGAAAGTCCGAAAGTCGACGACTTCATCCGTATCTTCGAGAACTACTGCAAGACGAAAGAAATCGCGTTCGAGCGACCAGTCGTTGAACACATGCTCGAACAGTATTACCGGCCGAACAGGGTTCCGCTGCGCGGGTGCCAGCCGCGGGATCTGATCAATCAGGCGCTCGCCCTCGCCAGCTACCTCGACCAGCCGCGGCGGTTGACGCCTGAGTTGATGGATGCCGCGTGCCGGAGTTACTTCGTGCACGACCGCGAGGTGCCCGCGACGTATGCGTGAGAAACGTGAGCCGTTGGAGGTGAACCGTGTGGGACCAGCAACTCGAAAGTCAGGTGGCTGACCTTCAAGCCCGAGTGACAGATCTCGAAGCACAACTCAACACGGCACTCGGGATTCTCGGACTGATTCGACCGGCGGCAACCGTGCTGTCCGGCTGTGGCGCGGACGAAGGACAGCAACACGCGTTGTATCGGCTCATCGATGACATGGAATCGCGTGTCGTTGCAGGCTCCAGTGTTTCGTATGCCGACTTCGCTGAGCGTGTGGCGGATCTGGTACCAGCAAGACGTGGCGACCGGAGGTTCGTCGAGCTCCTGATCGAGGCGTTGAAACTGGAGCGGCCGGCCTCCAAGCCGATGCTCGATTACCTGACACATGCCATGGCGTTGTTCCGCGCTTAAGCGAGCCCATTCTCGGGGCATTCTTCTGTATACTCGCCACTGCCGGTTCCGGATAGTCGGAGTACCTATCCATGCCCCTCCAAGTCGGCGTCCGCCTCGGCCCGTATGAGATCTTGTCCGCCTTGGGGGCGGGCGGCATGGGAGAGGTGTATCGCGCGAGAGATAGCCGGCTCGAGCGGGATGTTGCCATCAAGGTTCTTCCGACCACTTTCACCCCCGGATCCCGACAACTCGTGCGGTTCGAGCATGAGGCGCGACTGCTCGCGTCGTTGCACCATCCGAACATCTGCGCGATCTACGACGTCGGCTCGGAACGTGGCGTCAGCTTCATTGTCATGGAGCTCCTGCAGGGCGAAACGCTCGGCGCGCGCATCAACCGCGGGCCGATTTCGAGCCACGTGGCTCTCCACTACGCCATCCAAATCGTCGACGCGCTCAGGGCTGCGCACAGCGCTGGTCTCGTTCATCGAGACGTGAAACCCGGCAACATCATGCTCACGACTACGGGGGTGAAGCTGCTGGACTTCGGTTTGGCGAAACGCCGCTCGATCGCAGCCGACGAGCGACCGCCAGTTGATGCCACGGCCCCGACCAAGTCCGTCGACATGACCACCCAGAAGGAAGGCGTCATTGGCACGCTCCATTACATGGCGCCCGAGCAACTGGCGGGCGGCGATGTCGATGCACGAATCGACATCTGGGCCTTTGGCTGCGTCCTGTACGAGATGGTGACCGGCAGGCGAGCGTTCACCGGCAAGACGTTGACGGACGTGATCGCCGCCATCGTCACGGAGCAGCCGCTCGTCATGACGATCGAGCGGGACGTCGTACCGCTCGCGCTCGAACACGTGGTTGCGCGATGCCTGGCACGCAATCCGTCCGAGCGCTGGCAGACGGCCGCCGATCTCGCGCGTGAGCTCATGTCGATGCTCCAGCACACGTCGTCGGGTCCTCAGACCGCTCCGGGCAGCAGCGCTGATGCGGTCCCACAGCCTGCTCAAGGCGGCAGCGCGAATGCGATTCCACAGACCGTTTCGCAGCATGAGGAAGGGCGACGCACCGTCCTGACGAGCCCGCGGATCGCCATCGCGGCTGCGGCACTCCTCCTTGTTGCGGCGGGAGCGTGGTTCATGGTCGGTCGCGGAGTCGTCCCTCCACCGGTAGACTCGGTGGCCGTTCTTCCGTTTGTGACCGCAAGCGGCACGGCCGATGTCGAGTACCTGAGCGAAGGTCTTGCGCAGGGCGTCATCGCCGAGCTCGCGCGAATCCCGCGAGCTCGTGTGGTCGCACCCAGCGCGATCGTCCATGCCAAATCGTCGTCCGATCCTCGGCAGACCGGCCGATCGCTTGGCGTCGCTCGCGTCGTCAGCGGACGTCTCCTGGTGCGAGGCGGACGCCTCGACGTTGAACCCGAGATCGTGGACGTCGCGACCGGCTCAACACTGTGGAGCGGTCACTATTCAGAACCGCTGGCCAGTCTTCTGCCGCTGCAGCGCGAGCTCATTGGGGGAATCGTAAAAGCGCTTCGCCTGGAGGCGAATTCCAAGGATCTCGTCCTGTCGACTGTCCCTTCCGGGCTCAATTCGGAAGCATACCGTCTGATTCTCAGGGGACGGTATGCCTTGAACCATCGAAGCGAAAGCTCGCTGAGAAGCGCGATAGGGTTCTTCACCGAGGCAGCAGCCAAAGATTCGCGGGCGGCGGCGGTGTACGCGGGCCTCGCGGATTGCTACAACGCCCTCGCTCAGTTCACTGTGGTTGCGCTCCGACCGAGCGAGGCGTTTCCCAAGTCGAAGAAGGCCGCGATGAGGGCGCTCGAACTGGACCAATTGCTCGCCGAAGCTCACGCCGCGCTCGGGTTTGCCAAGATATCCTACGATTGGGATTGGCGGGGTGCCGGTGTCGAGTACGAACGGGCCATCGAGCTGCAGCCCTACGATCCGTCTGCTCACCAATTGCGTGCGGATTGGCTGATGGACGTCGGCCGATCTGATGAGGCTTTGGCTGAAGCGAGAAACGCCACCACCTTCGATCCCCTGTCACCGTCGGCCAGCCTCGATCTCGGCTGGCAGCTGTACCTTGCGCACCGATATTCCGACTCGA
>JAHFCS010000386.1:2824-3236 GCA_023249395.1 Gemmatimonadota bacterium | reverse complement strand
TTCTGGTCCTGCCGAAGGCGAAGGGGTCGCCGGTGGTCGGGCGGAGCGGCGGCGACAACCGTCCCGTGACGAAGACAACACCCACCAGACTCGTCGCGCCGACAACCATTCCGTCAACCTTGCCTCCGATCGCTCCCCGAGAGAAGGCAACCGGAGAAGAGGGAAGCGGTCCATTGGTGGGCACCGGCGGCCCCGCGCGCGGCATTCGCCCGAGCTACACCGACCCGCGTCTTTGGCCGGCGCCGGGCGATATCGTTTCGGCACCCAAGACCGCGACGCAGCGACTGGACAGCGTGATCGCGTCGGTCATCCAGCCGTACAACGACTCGATGGCTGTGGAGAGCGGAAGACGAAAGCCCGGCGACTGGACGGTGGAGCGCGACGGCAAGAAATACGGGATCGATCAGCAGTA
>JAHFCS010000386.1:0-2814 GCA_023249395.1 Gemmatimonadota bacterium | reverse complement strand
CCCTCAACATGCAGGCAAACCCGGTGGTCGCCGAGCGCAACCGGGCGAGCGACCAGCTTCACTCCGACATCATGTCGCAGGCACAACGCGGGATGAACGAGGCGGAGTTTCGGAAGGCGGTGAAGAGCATCCGCGAGCGAAAGGAGCGGGAGAAGAACGCCGCGGCCGGCGGAAACGGAGACAACAAAAAACGGCCGGCGGATCCGCCGCCGGCCGTTCAAACCCCGCCAGATCGCGGCTAGCTAACGGGCTGGCTTGCGGACTGGTTGGCGGGTTGGTTGATGGTCTGGTTGACGGCGGGCTGTGCCGCTGTCATTGCTTCCATCGTCACAAACGGGCGAAAGACTCCACAAAGCACACCCAGAATGCTGTAGTCGTCGCCATCCTTGAGAACGATCTGGCGTTCGTCGGGATTCGCCGGGTCCAGCACAATGCTGCCATTCTGGTGATGGAGGGTCTTCACCGTCGCCTCGTCGCCGATACGCGCCGCGACAATGTCGTTTTCCTTCGGTTGGACGGCGGGGTTAACCATCACATAGTCGCCATCTGAGATCGAGCGCCCGACCATGCTGTCGCCCTTCACGCGAAGGAAGAACACCTCCTCGGTAGGAACGAATCGGCGGTCCATCGTGATGTACCCCTCGCGATGCTCGGGCAGCAGCGACGGCTCACCGGCGTGGATTTTTCCGTAGTATGGAACCGGCTTCGTCTTGCCACCGCCAGTGAATCCGAGAAGGCGGACACCGCGCGAACGGGCCGGATCGCGCTCGATGTAGCCCTTTCTTGCCAGCGACTGGAGAAGGTCGGAGACTGTCTTCGTTGACTTGATCTGGAACTGCTTGCCGATATCGCGAATACTCGGCTGATACGTATGCTCAGCAGTAAAATCCAGCAGGTATTTGTAAACTGAGCCCTCGAGTTGTGTGAGCGCTTCAGCCATTCGTGACTCCCTGGGGAAAATGCGGCAGGTCCACAGGAGACCCCACGGACCCCGCCTGCAGTTCCTATAATCTGCTGTTTCGGCCGTGACGCGTCAACATCATTTTGAGTCGGCGGCGCGCCTCAGCCAGTCGGTCGCATCGGATATCCGGGCCAGTGCGAGGTCCCGTCCCATCGCCACCAGGACTTCGAAAATCCCGGGGCTGACGGTCAGTCCCGTCAGCGCAACTCGTAGCGGCTGAAAGACTTTGCCGGCAGCGATGCCCAATGACTCGGCCAGTCCGCGTAGTACGGTCTCGAGGGGGCCTGGCTCCCATGGATCAACCGAAGCCAGGGTCTGGGAGACCTTTGCGAGGAGGTCGGCAGCCGCTTCGGGATCCTTCCAGTTCCTGGCCACTGCCTCGGGATCGAAGTCTATATGGGGCAGGAAGTAGGGTCCCGCCTGGCGGACGATGTCGTCGATGGTCCTCGACCTCACACGAAGCAGGTCGAGAAGGTCGAAATACCACTCCCGTCTTGCGGCGAGGGTGGCCTCGTCGGCGAGACCCGCGGCGAGAATGGCCGGTGTCACGTACGGCTCGAGCTCGGCCAGTGGCGTGATCGACAGGTGCTGTCCATTCATCCATTCGAGCTTCTTCGGATCGAAGATCGCCGCCTTCTTCTGAAGACCCGCCGGCGTAAACAGCTCGATCATTTCGGGGACAGTCATGACTTCGCGGTCCCCGCCCGGCGACCAGCCGAGGAGCGCCAGGAAGTTGAGCATCGCCGTTGGAAGAAGCCCCTGGTGCTGATAGTCGCCGACGGCGGTCGCGCCGTGGCGCTTGCTCAGCTTCTTCCCGTCCATTCCGTGGATCATCGGCAGGTGGGCGAATGTCGGCAGCTCGGCCCCCAGCGCGCGGTAGAGCAGAATTTGTTTCGGAGTATTCGAGATGTGATCGTCACCTCGCATCACGACGGTGACTCCCATCGCGATGTCGTCTGACACGACGGCAAGGTTGTAGATCGGCGTGGCGTTCGACCTAAGAATCACGAAGTCATCGAGGTCCTTGTTGGGGAATGCGATTCTCTCGTGGACGAGATCGTCCCACTCGGTTGTGCCTTCAGGAATGCGGAAGCGGACGACGAATGCGTCGCTGCGGTCGAGGCGCTCCTGAACCTCGTCGGGCAAGAGCCGGTCGCAGCGGCGATCGTACTTGAAGGTCTCATGTCCGGCGGCGGCTGTCTTCCGGCGCACCTCGAGCTCCTCGGGAGTGCAGAAGCAACGGTAGGCCAGGCCGGCGTCGAGCATTCGCATGGCGTCGGCGCGATGCCGCTCGAGACTCGCGCCCTGATACACGACGTCTTCGTCCCAGTCGAGGCCGAGCCACTCCATTCCCTCGAAGATTGCGCGGGTGCTTTCGTCGGTGCTCCTCAGCTTGTCCGTGTCTTCGATGCGGAGGAGAAACTTTCCGCCGTTGTGGCGGGCGTAGAGCCAGTTAAAGAGCGCCGTCCGCGCGCCGCCGACGTGGAGATAGCCGGTGGGTGACGGAGCGAATCTGAGGCGTGGCGGGCGCGCGCTGTCGGTCATGAGTGCCGGGAAAGGCGAAAAAGAAACGGGTCCGCCAAACCCAACGGACCCGCGAAAACGGAGAGAGAGGGATTCGAACCCTCGATACGCGTTTCCACGTATGCCGGTTTAGCAAACCGGTGCCTTCAGCCTCTCGGCCATCTCTCCGGGAGGTCACGCAACTTATCCGGTTGCCTGACCTTACTCAAGCAGCGACGCGCCCGCTGCAACGCGACCGCCGAAGTTCATCAGGACCGTCACCTCGCGTCCAGCTTCCTCCCTGCGTCGAGATCGTCGAAGTTCAGCAGAGCGTTGAATACGAGGAAATA
>JAHFCS010000385.1 GCA_023249395.1 Gemmatimonadota bacterium | reverse complement strand
CGGGTACGAGCTCGTTTACACACCGCACGTCGTTAGCGAGCGACTGTTCCAGATCTCAGGGCACCTCGAGAATTTCCGGGAGAGCATGTTCGGACCGCTGGATGTAGAGGGCGTCTCGTATCGGCTCAAGCCGATGAATTGCCCTGGTCACATCTGCATCTATGAGTCGAAGGCGCGGTCGTATCGCGATCTCCCGATCCGGTACGCCGAGTTTGGAACCGTGTATCGCTACGAGCGAAGTGGAGTGCTGCACGGGATGCTGCGCGTGCGCGGCTTCACGCAGGACGACGCCCACGTATTCTGCACTCCCGAGCAGGTACCATCGGAGGTCGAGCGCCTGCTCGATCTCGTTGACGAGATGCTCCGCACCTTCGGGTATCCGTACACCATCGAGCTGGCGACTCGCCCCGACAAGGCGCTCGGAAGTCCCGAGGTTTGGGAGCAGGCCGAGCGCACGCTGGCCGAGGTGATGACGCGCCGGGGATTGGAATATGAACTCGATGCAGGCGGTGGAGCTTTCTACGGGCCAAAGCTCGACTTCAAGCTGATCGACGCAATCGGACGAAAATGGCAGGGACCGACGGTTCAGCTCGACTTCAATCTTCCCGAGCGCTTCGATCTCGAGTTCACGGGAGCGGACAACGACAAACATCGCCCGACCATGCTTCACCGCGTGCTCGTCGGATCGATGGAGCGATTCGTCGGCGGGCTCGTCGAGCATTACGCGGGCGCATTCCCGCTCTGGCTCGCGCCCGAGCAGGTGCGTGTCATCCCCATCTCGGACGAAGCCAAGGCTGCCGCGGAGTCAATCGTCAAGCGACTGAAGGCGCGTGGCACCCGCGTTCATCTCGACGATCGGTCGGAGACATTGAACTACCGGATTCGCGAAGCGGAGACGCTCAAGATTCCGTACATGGCGATTGTCGGAAAGCGTGAGGCCGAGAGTGACTCGCTGGCGCTCCGCGTCAGAGGTGCGGGAAAGAAGCAGGATGTGATGCCCGTCGAGGATTTCATCGCGCGGGTGCAGGACGAGCTCGCCACGAGGGCCTTGAAGCCCTAGGGGGAGCGATGTTCGTCGGACACTTTGCGCTCGGCTTTGCGGCGAAGAAGGCTACTCCGAGGACGTCGCTGGCCACGTTGTTCGTGGCGGCGCAGCTGGCCGACATTCTCTGGCCGATACTCATCGCGCTGGGCGTCGAGCAGGTGCTGATTGCGCCCGGCAACACCGTGGCCACTCCGTTGGACTTCGTAGGTTATCCCTGGTCGCACAGCCTGCTGATGCTGGTGATCTGGGGCGTGGTCTTCGGTGGCATCTACTTCGCTCGCACGCGCGACAAGCGCGCGGCGATGGTCATCTTCGCCCTCGTCGTGAGCCACTGGGTTCTTGACTGGATCACGCACCGGCCTGACATGCCGCTTTATCCGGGAGGTCCGAAACTCGGTCTAGGCCTGTGGAATTCGTTTCACCTCGCGATGGCGGTTGAGCTCGCGATGTACGCAGTCGGCGTGGCGATCTACGCGCGCGCGACGCGAGCGAAGGATAGACAGGGCAGGTGGGTATTCTGGATACTGGTCCTGCTTCTATTGGCTGCGTATCTCGGAAGCAGTTTCGCCGGGCCGCCACCCTCCGTGAAGGCGATCTGGATCACCGCGATGATTGGCACACTCGTCACGCTTGTTCTAGCATGGTGGGCTGACCGGCACCGGGACAGCGTTGGGATCGCGAAACAGAAACCCGGACAGTGACGCGTTTAAAGTTCCCAGTCGTCCAGTTAGTCAGTGTTTGCGTTTTCACGCGCAAACTCGCAACGGGATAACTGGAAACTCTCCACGCGTTACTCTTTGGGTCTAATCGTTCAAGTTCCGAATCCGGTGAACACAAACCGGTACCCTGGAATCGTTGCGTCGTATACCGCCTCGAATCGTGCGGGGTAGTGAACTCCAGCTGCCAAACCAGGAGGAGTCGACATTGGCAGTGTGAACGAGTGCTTCTCCATCAGCTTCGCTTTCGCAACCATGGGCTCGAAGAAAATCGGCTTCCCATTGTAGGAGCCGAGCACCATGGTCCCGGAGAAGGGAGTCGTTGCGTCCACCTCGCTCGAGACCAGCGAGTGCATTCCCATGGTCGGAACGCAGAGTCCCACGAGCATACCTACGCCGGGGATGTCGACGTCGGGGAGAACGTAGCCTGCAGGAAGGTTAGCTGGCTTCGTCTTGCTGGTACAATCGATAGCAAGCCGCTCAGCGTCACTGATAGTGTAGAAATGGAAGTCAAAGTGTGGGGTCAGGAAGGGGCCTGGCGGATGGCCGTGGGGCTCCCAGTAGACGGTGAGATGATCCATTCCGGTAGCTGCACGCGCTTCGGCGGGCATCGGCACGATAGCCGCAAACACAGGGGGCCATACCATTGGCGCGTCGAGCGGAGTGTTCTCGATGGCCGCCATTGGAACAGTTGCCCCCACTGCGACGACCTTCGATCCGGACACCTGAGCCCAGCTGCATACGGAGGCGCCGAACGCGGTCTCGCACGAGCCGGCAATCTCGCGTGTCGGCGCGGCAGCCGGTGAGTAGGTCGCACAAGCGCCGAGCAGGAGACAAGCGAGCGGGCCAAGTCCCGGAATTCTGGTTTTCATCTGTTGCCTCTCCCTGAGAAGATCCGATCCGACGACCCCCCGAACATAGGTGTCCGTTTGCTGCGCAACAAGAAGGGTGGCTCGGCTTCACGCCCCCGAATCAGTCCAATGCCTCCCTGTGAACTGCGCCTTCCCGTTCCGGTTAACTTTCATTCATGCCAGATAAATCCCGAATTCCAGTTATCGTTTCCGCCACGAGAACGCCAATCGGCAAATTTCTCGGCGGACTTTCCTCGTTGTCAGCTCCCGAGCTCGGCGCAATTGCCATCCGCGAAGCGCTACGTCGTGCCAATGTCGCCCCTGATGCCGTCCAGGAGGTGATCATGGGCCAGGTCATCCAGGGTGGGACGGGGCAGGCGCCAGCGCGTCAGGCCGCCCTCAAATCCGGAGTGCCCGCGACTGTCTCCTCCGTCACCATCAACAAGGTTTGTGGCTCGGGACTAAAGGCGGTGATGCTGGCGGCGCAGTCCATCAAGGCGGGCGACAATCAGGTGATCGTCGCCGGCGGACAGGAGTCGATGTCGAACGCGCCATACTACGTATATGGGATGCGGAACGGCGTTAAGCTTGGCGATCAGCAGATGGTGGACGGGATGATCAAGGACG
>JAHFCS010000384.1 GCA_023249395.1 Gemmatimonadota bacterium | reverse complement strand
CGGAGACTCCGACGAGTATCGGCAGTACGTCACGACGCTCAGCGATACGCGCGTGCGTTACCATCGTAACGCCGAACATCTCGGGGCCATGCTCAACATCTTTCAGGCGATTTACGCCGGAGCTGGCAAGTACTGTCTGGCGTTTCACGAGGATGATGTGCTCGAGCCGACTTACCTGGAAGCGGCGGTGCGGATCCTCGAGAGCCACCCGGAGTGTGGCTTCGTTGCAGCGGAGGTTCGTGAATTACGCGAGGCCTCGCCAGGGACATCCGGCCATGTCGCGACGCCATGTCCCGCCTACGACATTTTCCGATCCGAAGCCGACATGGTCAGGGCGATTGCGAGCGGTGTAGAGCCGATGTTCGGCTCGGTGCTTTACCGTCGCTCGGCACTCGCCGCGACGCGGCCCGATCATAAGAGATTCGGAACGCTCGTTGACCGGCCCTTTCTCCTCGGTATCCTGCGGAGCTGGAGCGCTGCCGTGATCCGCGAGCCGGTCGCCTGGTATCGCGTGCACGGCGAAGACGATCGTCACGAGGGCATGAGCTCGCAGCAGATCCTCGAGCTGCTCAAGACCTATCGCGCAACCTTGCCTGAGGAGATGTCTGCCAGCGACGCAGCTCTTTTTCATTCGTACGCTGCGAACTGGCTGAGGATCCTCTATCGCCTGACGCCGGACTCGAAGAAGCCATCCTTTGGGCGCTTCATGTTTCAGGCGTGGAGGGAGGGCATCTACAGCCCGCGATGGGAGCGGCGTTTTGGAGCGGGAAGAGTCGGTCGAGCCCTCTTCAGGCGGTTGACGGCCTAGGTCGATGAAAACGATCGGACTCCTTCCCGTGAGAAATGAAGCATGGATTCTTCCACACACGCTCGCGTCATTATCCGAATTCTGTGACGTGATTCTGGTAAACGACC
This sequence comes from Gemmatimonadota bacterium, assembly GCA_023249395.1. Taxonomy (GTDB): domain Bacteria; phylum Gemmatimonadota; class Gemmatimonadetes; order Gemmatimonadales; family Gemmatimonadaceae; genus UBA4720. The sequence goes on along the minus strand of JAHFCS010000384.1, from coordinate 2,331 downwards.
AGAATTCGGAGGATTCGACGCGTGATATCTGCCGGGGATTCTCGCGGGTCCAGCTCCTCGAGTCCTCGCGCGCTGACGTTTGCGAGACCGCACGGTGGGCTCTTCTCGACGCAGCGAGGGACTTCGAGGGCAGCAACCTGCTGTGGTGGGTTGACGCGGATGAGATGGTATCGCCCGCCTTGTTCCAAAGTTTCCTCGACAGGGAGGGCCATCGCCTGGCGCCGGGGACAGTCATCGCGTCGATGTTCTACCATCTCTGGGGACAATCCGGTCGCTTCCGCGACGACGGCTCCCTTTACGCGCCGCACTGGAAGTCGGTTGGTATCGTGGACGATCGCTCGACTGATTTCGAACGAACCTCGACGCTGCCGCTTCATCAGCCGCGAATCCCCGAACACGAGGGACAGGTCACCGTTCGCTCCGAAGACCTCCGCGTCTTCCATTTGCAATGGCTGATCAGCGACCGCAATCAGATGAAGCAGGCATGGTATCGGTGCCGCGAATGGCTCGATGGACGGAGCTCGGCGGCGATCAATTCCCGCTATTCGATCACCTTTCCAGCGCCCCGGGCGCGGACGAGCGCTGTACCGCCGGAGTGGGTCGCCGGACTGACGTTTCCGGATGAGGCCGCGGGCGCCAAGATCTCGTGGCAGGAGCGCGACATTCTCGAGTGGTTCGATAGTCGCGGCGTGGAATTTTTCGAGCCGCTGGAGATCTGGCATATCCCGAAGCTCGCTCAGATGTTCCGTCATCGTACCGGCAGGCGTCCAAAGCCGGACAGATCCTACATTCCGCCGTTGAGCCACAGAGCGCGGCACTTCGCTCGACGAGTCGTCCGGGGTACGCGTCGGCGCTTGTTTCCCTGACACCAAAGGCGGCATGAAGCGTCCTTACCTGACGGTTCTGACAGCGCCGATCCAGAGCCGCCGCCGGCGTGCGTACCGCGCGTTGAGGAGCGCGCTTCGGCGGATTCTCAAGCCGCGCTCGCCACTCCCGGCAGTATCGCCCTATCCCGGCCACTACGCGCTGGTGCGTAGCGTGGTGGAGGGACTCGGCGCCATCGGCGCGGATTTCAATCACGATCCACGAAGCTTCGCCCGACTTGGGCGAATCGTTTACGCGCCCGCAAACGAAGCCCTGCGCCAAGCGGCGGAATTGAAACGCCAAAAGCGCATCGATCTGCTCGTTGCCGGACCCTCCAACGCCTTCATGCCGGAAGAGGCAGGGGGCATCCTGTTCACGCCCGAGATCGACGTCATCATCGTGGCGTCGGATTGGGTACGCGATCTCTATCGAGCGATCGCGCCGGAGATCTTTTCAAAAGTCCGCGTGTGCCCGGCCGGTGTCGATGCCGAATACTGGAAGCCGAGCGGGATTGACCGCTGGTCACGCGTCGCAGTCTACTGGAAAAGCGGCGATGAAAGTTTCTACGGCGAGGTCGAAGCGGTTATCATGGCAAAGGGACTCGAGCCGGCTCGCGCACGATACGGTGAGTACAGGGCAGAGGAGTTCAGGAAGCTTCTCGATGGTGCTGTTCTCGCGGTGTTCGTCAGCAGCTTCGAGACGCAGGGCCTTGCTTTGGCCGAAGCGTGGTCGTTGGATGTTCCAACTCTCGTGTGGAATCCGCGGGCAGAGACATCATGGCGGGGCATGCCCTTTGTCGCTGGCTCGTCGGCTCCTTATCTGTCGGATGTCACGGGACTGGAGTGGGTCTCCATCTCCGATCTTGCGGCGGCGCTGGACGAAGCCGTGAAGAGACGCGTGGAATTTCATCCGCGCCAGTGGGTTCTCGGGCACATGACCGATGCCATCTGCTCGCAGGCACTCCTGGACATCATCAGAGACGAGGCTGTGAGCAGGCAATAGGCGGCAAGCTATGTCTTGCGCGCAACGCACACCAGGAAGTCTCCCATGTCGTGTGAACGCAGCAGATCGCCGAATCGCGCGTCGTAGGCAAAAGCATCTCTCAGCACGGCGTGTTCGGGGTCGGCGCCGGAATGCCAGAATGCGTGAGTGTAAAGCTTCTCGATGGTCCAGCCAATCCGCGGCAGCTCCCGTCGCATTGAATCCACGCTCACCTTGTCTACCCCGTGATGCGTCCAGTCGAAGTAGCCTTCCCAATCGCCGGCGAAGAGGCGGTGGCTCAGACTGTCGGAATTGAGAGTGTTGATGACGAGAAGGCCTCCAGTCGCGACGTGGCGCGTGAGTTTCGCCAGCACAGCGAACGGGTCGTGAAAGTGTTCGAGCACCGCCCACAACAGAAGAGCTCCGAACGGGCCGCGCGCTTCGACGGTCGGCGGAAAGTCGTCGACCTCGACGTTGCATTCGAAC
>JAHFCS010000383.1 GCA_023249395.1 Gemmatimonadota bacterium | reverse complement strand
TTGCGGCGCATTCGCGCACCTGGCCGACACTCCCCGGCGCGCTCTCGAGATCCGCCGTAAAGACGGTCTGGATCGAATCGACGATCAACACTGCGGGCGTGATTCTGGCCACCGTCGCGATTACCGTTTCCAGCAGGGTCTCGCCAAGAATCAGAACGTCGGCTGCATCATCAACGAGGCGCTCGGCGCGCAGTTTCACCTGGAGTGCGGATTCCTCGCCGGAAACGTAGAGAGTCTTGTGACCGGCCATCTGAAGACGAGCCGCGACCTGGAGGAGAATCGTCGACTTGCCGATTCCGGGCTCGCCGCCCACGAGGACCATGGAGCCGGGAACGATTCCGCCACCGAGCACGAAATCGAACTCCGCAAGCCCGGTCTTCCACCTGGGCTCGGCAGAACCGACGACGTCGCCGAGCCGGCGTGGCGTCGCGATTTGTCCTCCTTCACCGAGCGATTTGGCGCCAGCAATCCTTCTCGCCGCGCCCCGCGCGCCAGATGCCGAAGAAGAGCTTCGCGGAATGGACTCTTCGACGAGCGAGTTCCATTCGCCGCAAACGTCGCACCGTCCGGCCCATCGCGGATGATCGGCGCCGCAGCTCGTGCAGCGATACAGCGATCGTGCCTTCGGGGTCACGCCGGGGTCAGACGCGGCGAAAAGTTCTCGAAGCGGGTGAAGGTCTTGTTGAAGTAGAGGTTCACGAGTCCGGTCGGGCCGTTGCGCTGCTTCCCGACGATGATCTCGGCCCGGCCTTCGAGAGAGTTTCCGTCCTTGTCGGTTGGACCGTCGTACACTTCCTGCCGGTAGATGAACATCACCAGGTCGGCATCCTGCTCGATGGCGCCCGACTCGCGGAGATCCGAAAGCTGCGGTCGCTTGTTCTCGCCGGTCCGCTGCTCCGGTGCTCGCGAGAGCTGCGACAGTGCGACGACCGGCACTCGCAGCTCGCGGGCGAGTGCCTTCAGCGACCGCGAGATGTAGCTGATTTCCTGCTGTCTGCTTTCGGTGTTCGTCGGTCCCTGCATCAGCTGCAGGTAGTCGATGACGATCATGCCGATGTTGTTGTCAATCTTGAGACGCCGTGCCTTGGAGCGCATCTCCAGCAGATTCATCGCCGGCGTGTCGTCAATCCAGATCGGGGCGTGGCTGAGGATTCCGGCGGCACGACCCAGTCGTACGAACTCATCGTCGTGCAGCTTGCCCTTGCGAAGCCGCTGCGCATCGACGCGTCCCTCCGAAGTGAGAAGCCGCTGGACGAGCTGTTCCTTGCTCATCTCGAGGGAGAAGAAAGCAACAGGGACTTCGTTGTCGAGAGCTGCATTCTGGGCAATGTTGAGAATGAACGCGGTCTTTCCCATCGACGGCCTACCGGCGACGATAATCAGGTCCGACTGCTGGAAACCTGCCGTGATCTCGTCAAGGTCCTTGAATCCGCTTCCAACACCCGTAATCGATTCGCCGCCGCGCTGGAGCAGCTCGATACGCTCCATCGTCGGCCAGAGCAGCTCCTTGATGCGCGTGAAGCCCTCGGAGCCGCGGCTCCGGTTGACCTCGAAGATCTTGTGTTCCGCCGCATCCAGCAGCTCGCCTGCAGACGCCGCTGACTCGAACGCTTCGCTGACGATCGCAGTCGAAACCTCGATCAGCCGACGGCGGAGCGCTTTTTCGCGGACGATCTTGGCGTGATACTCAACGTTGGCGGAGGTCGGAACCGCATCCACAAGGAAGCTGATGTAATCCCGCCCTCCACTCGACTCCAGCTCACCCGAGCGGCTCAGCTCTTCGGTGAGGGTCAGTGGATCGACTACATCGCCGCGATCGGAGAGAACGCGCATCGCCCGGAAGATCCGACGATTGCCCTCACGGTAGAACATCGAATCGTCGACGAACTCTGTGGCGCGCAGGATCGCGTCCTGATCCATGAGCATCGCGGACAGGACGGCTTGCTCGGCGTCCTCCGAGTAGGGAGGAAGCCGCTCCGAGTACGGATCACGCCCCTGGGGGGCTATCGAGTATTCTACGGGCGAGCTTGACATCTTCCCAGGTGGGACGTTTCCATGCGGGATTCCGGAGCAATGCTGCAGGGTGATAGGTCACGACGAGCGGAATCCCGTGGTACTGATGGACCAGTCCACGCAATTTGCCGATCGGCGTCTTTGTATCGAGAAGAGTTTGCGCGGCGAAGGTCCCGAACGCAACGATTACTTTCGGCTTGATGAGCTCGAGCTGCCGCACGAGATAGGGACTGCAGGCGAGGACTTCGTCCGCGAGAGGGTTTCTGTTGCCAGGCGGCCGATGCTTGAGAACGTTGCAGATGAATACGTCCTCTCGCCGGAGATCGACGGCGGCGAGGATCTTGGTCAGCAGGTTCCCGGCCGGTCCGACGAACGGCCTGCCTGTCGCATCTTCGTTCGCCCCCGGTGCTTCCCCGACACAGACCAGACGGGACTTGGGGCTCCCCTCCCCAGGTACCGGATTGGTGGCTGTCTTATAGAGCCGGCAGCGGGTGCACTTCGCGACAGCGTTCTCGATCGTCTTGAGCGAATTGAGTCGCATTACGTCATCGTCGAAAAGTTCCCCGCTGTCCGCTGGAGCTTCGAGCCCGTCGTCGGCAGGTCGATCCTCCCATAGAGCTTCGCGCCAATCGCTGCTCGCTTCTGCATCCGACGAGGTTGACCCACGTGGCCCAGTGTCGATCGCGCCGATCGCGCGCATTACGTCGTCCACCGTCATGCTGTCGAGCAGCATCTCGGTTTCGCCCATGTCGCGCCGCTGCTCGAGGTAGCGGCGCAGGCGGTCTCTAGCGTCCACTGAGCAATGGCCCCACGCGGTCGAGAATGGCGTCGGCCACAGCGGCCTTCGACATCAGAGGAAGCTTCTCGGCGTCTTTCCCCCTAGTAAGGATCGTCACGCGGTTGGTCTTGACGCCGAATCCCGCTCCCTCTTCGAGGGCGTCGTTGATCACGATCATGTCGAGAGACTTCTCCTCGAGTTTGGCTGCGCCTTTCGACACGGCATCGCCGGTCTCGAGCGCGAATCCAACGATTACCGAACCCGGCGGCCTCAATGGAAGTGTCGCCATCAGAATGTCCGTCGTGGGTGCGAGCTCGATCGCCATCGCCGCGGAATCCTCACGCTTGCTGATCTTGGTTGCCGACGGTCGCGCCGGCCGGAAGTCGGCCGGAGCCGCAGCCATGATCAACGCGTCAGCGCCGGGCAATGCCGACGCGACGGCACTTCCCATCTCGT
>JAHFCS010000382.1 GCA_023249395.1 Gemmatimonadota bacterium | reverse complement strand
GGCCGGCCGGAAGATGAGATCCGTAAGCTGCTGCAGACGCTTGTCCCGGATTTCCATCCGCACGGCGCATCGGCTCACGAAGACGAATTGCGCTCGGAGAGCATCCGGCGGGCGTAGAGATGGTCCAGCGCGGGATTAGTCCAAGCACCGATGCCCATGCAACCCGATTCCTGGACGACCCAGACTTTCAGTATTCGGGCAGTGAGCTCGACGCCCTTCGGGGGGCCGAGAATTACTACCGCTGGCTCGTCAAGCGATTTACGCCTTATCTCGGCTCCACGGTCATTGAAGTCGGCGCGGGCATCGGGACATTCTCCGAATACCTACTGAAAGTTCCACAGGTAGAGCGGCTGGTTGCGATCGAGCCCGGATCCAACACCTTCGCCCTGCTCGAGAAACGGCTCGACGGCATTCCGAATACAACCGCCATCAAAGGTTACCTCGCTGACTATCCCGGCGAAGCTGCCGCCAATTCTCTGGTCGCCGTAAACGTTCTCGAACACGTTCAGCAAGATGCGGAGTTCATCCACAAGGCACGGGACGTCGTCGTGGCCAACGGGACACTCATGTTGTTCGTCCCTGCACTTCCTGCCATTTTTGGATCGCTCGACCGTGCGTTCGAGCATTTTCGTCGCTACACCAGACCTCAGCTCCGCAGGCTTATTGAAGACGCGGGGTGGACCATCGAACGGATCAGCTACATGAACGTAATGGGCATTCTGCCCTGGTTTGTCGCCGGCAGGCTCCTCAAGCGAAAGTCTATCTCCGACCGCGAAGCCCGCGCATTCGATCGGTTCGTAGTACCAATCACCGCAGCAATCGAGGACAGAGTCGAGATGCCCATCGGACAGAGCATCCTTGCGGTCGCGCGCAAGCGCAGCGGATGAGCGTGGCCGTCCTCCAGCCCGGTACCATGCGCGTCTCCGTGTTGATGCCCGTTTACAACGAGGCGGCGACGATCGCCGAGGCGCTCCGACGCGTGCGAAGCGTTCCACTCGACATTCAGATCGTCTGCGTTGACGATGCTTCGTCGGATGGGACAACCTCGATCCTCAGGCAGCTCCACGAGTCGGGCGACATCGATGAGCTCGTCATTCACGAAATAAACCGCGGCAAGGGAGCGGCAATCCGATCGGCTCTCGCCCGCGCCGCCGGTGATGTGGTCGTAATTCAGGACGCAGATCTCGAGTATGATCCGCAAGAGCTCGTGCGGTTGTTCGAGCCGATCCGGAATGGACGGGCGGACGCCGTCTTCGGCAGCCGCTTCAGGGGAGACACTCGCCGCGTGCTGTACTACTGGCACAGTATGGGAAACCATCTCCTCACCATGCTGTCGAACATGGCGACGAATCTCAACCTGACCGACATGGAGACATGCTACAAGATGGTCAAGACGGATCTCATGAAGTCGCTTCCGCTCACCTCCGACCGATTTGGAATCGAGCCCGAGCTCACGGCGAGGCTTGCACAGTCAGGAGCGAGGATCTATGAGGTTCCCATCACGTATAGTGGTCGCACGTACGCCGAGGGGAAGAAGGTCGGATGGAAAGACGGAGCCGCGGCTCTGTGGCACATAGTCAGAGCGAACTTTCTTTCCCCCAAGGCACCACGCTATGTGCCCGAAACGCCAAAACTCGCCGCCGCTCGTGCTAAGAGTGAGGCATTGCAGTCGAGATAAGGAAGATCGACCCGTCAGCGCACTCTCTGCTTCAGCGGCAACGCGTAATACCAGCCCGCGCCAAGATAAATCCATGGCAGCGGAGCTCCCCCCGGCGGCACGACGCTGGCGACGATGATCTCAGCTCCCTGATCGGCGAAAATTTTCTGCACCCGATTCTTTTCGTCTGAGCTCGCTGCCCAGTAATTCCCAGCCGCCTCCGGAGGAATTTCCATCGCGATCTGGACGCCGGCGAGTCGCGCCCAGTAGCTCTCCGCCGAGCGCCCAATGGAAGCAACCTTCTGACCACGGTTAAGACCGAGCCTCTGGAGTGACGAGGCTATCGTCCAGTACTCGTGTGACATTCCGTCACCGCCGAGCTGACCCGCAAGCTCCTGCGCTGCGTGCCGGACATTGTTGGCTGAGACGAGCAACGTCCAGATAGTGAGCGCGGCAAGAACCGCGCGGACGCCCGCGCGCGATGAAACGTCCTCCCGGAACGCCAGCGAGCAACTCATCGCGAGGAAGAGAACCACGGCCCACGGCGCAACGAGGCGTGACTCGACATGCACCAGATCGTAGAGGAGGAAGACGAGCATAGCGACGGCGCAAACATCGAGCAGGTGATCCCGCTTGCCGCGTGTTCCCATGAAAATCAGGATTACTGCGCCGAGGAAGAGCGTCGCGAAGATCGTTTGGTAGTAGCTCAACCCGCGTTCTATCGCGCGTGCCTGCCGCTCGAGATCGAAGCGAGGCTGGATCCCCTTCATCCAGTAGGCCGGCTCATCCCAGAGGGGATAACTCGAGTGAGCGTTCTGCGTGGCAAACTCGTAGGTCTGCGGACTCGAGAGGATCATCCTCACAGGATGGGCAGGCACTCCGCTGTTTGGCTCGGCCCCAGTCCACAGCGCGGGATAGCGATTCACGAATAGCGCGTACGCAATCTTCCCGATCTCTCCAAACGTCGGGCGGCCGGCAAGTCGCGAGACTGTGACGAGTTGTGGAGTAGCTCCGATGAGGAACGCCAAGGCACATATCGCTCTCCGGGACGCGCTCCAGCGCCCGGGAGCCCGGCCCCATCCTGTGACCGCAATCACCATGATCGCGACCGGGAACATTACCACCTTGGTGAGATAGCCCAATGCAAGCAGAAGCCCGATGATGACCGGATCAGCCGCTCCATCACGTCCGCGCCTGACGCGGATCATCATGCCGACGATCAGGTAGACCTCGGCCGCGATGCACATGTCGGGGGTGACCAGTGCATTGCCGATGAGGATGAGGCCAGACCACAGAAAGAGTCCGAATGCGCAGGCGAATTCCCAGCCGCCGCTGAAGTCCAGGACGTATCGGTCGGGGAACGCCTGCTTCTTTTCGCGCTGGAACTCCGCCAGCTCGCGGAGCATGAAGCGGAAGCAGGCAAAGCTGACCAGGAAGATGGCGAAGTTCAGACCGTGAACGACTGAGGATTCCCAGTAAGGAGACCAGTCGTGCAGCCGCCGGACCTGCCCAATGAGAAATGGATACAGCGGGCTCCAGTAGCCATTCACGCCGGCCGACCAATCGCCTCGGAGATAGGCGTCGCTCAGATT
>JAHFCS010000381.1 GCA_023249395.1 Gemmatimonadota bacterium | reverse complement strand
GCTCCGCCGTCTGAAAGTCTCCGTAGAGATGGTCGCACTCGCGGAGGAACGCCAGCAGTTCTGGTCGCAGCTTCGCCAGCTCGCCGGACTCGAGATTCCGGTGTCGGTGCACGATACGGTCGTGGGGCAAATGGAATCGGAGTTCGCGCAGCGCGCGGAAGCGCTACTAATCGACTACGAGGCGAAGATCGCTGAGCTCAAGTCGAGCCTTCCAGCGCAGATCGCCCGGCGGCTCGCAGATGGCCTCATCAGAAATGCCGGCAGCTCGACAGCAGTGGCTGAGCTGCTCGCGTCGCTGCCACCAGTGGGTAAGCCGTCTGGTAATGGTTCGGTGCCGAAGACTATTGCGATCCCGACACCTATAGTCGCCTCGGTTGCAGCGCCATCGGCGGCACCACCCGTAGCGTTGCCCGCCGTTGCATCAGCACCCTCGGCAGCTACAGGCGCGGACGATGAAGCTCTGGTGCTCGAAGCGTACATCGACTCCACTCGCTGCACGACCTGCAACGAGTGCACGAATCTGAACAACAGAATGTTCGCCTACAACTCCGACAAGCAGGCGTACGTTAAGAACGCTACTGCCGGGACGTTCCAGCAGTTGGTCATCGCCGCAGAACGCTGCCCCGTTTCGATCATTCATCCCGGCTCACCGCTGAATCCGAAGGAAAAGGATCTGGCGAAGTGGGTAAAGCGAGCCGAGAAGTTCAACTGATCTCATGATCGGCTTCGCGGCAGGATTCCGGCATGGCGTTCACCCGCCCGAGGAGAAAGGGCTCACGAGCCATCTCCCCATCCGGCGCATGCCTTACCCCGATGAGCTTGTGCTTCCTCTCCGTCAACACGCGGGAAAGCCGGCCGTCGTCTGCGTGAAAGCAGGCGACAGAGTGGAACGTGGCGACAAGGTTGGCGAAGCCGATGGCTTCATGTCGGTGCCAGTTCATGCGTCTGCCGCCGGGACGATAGTGGACGTGGACTGGTGGCCGCACCCCGATGGGACGATGGCTGAGGCTGTGCGAATCAAGGTGGACCGGTTCGCGCCGCAGGTTGCGCGTCCTCGCCTCGTGCCACATTGGGAAGGGCTGACGACCGAGCAGGTAGTGAAGGCGGTGCAGGAGGCAGGCGTCGTCGGGCTCGGCGGTGCAGCATTTCCGACGCACGTGAAGCTCGCGCCCCCCAAGGATCATCCCGTACACACGCTGATCATCAATGGCGCGGAGTGCGAGCCGTACCTCACGTCGGACCACCGGACGATGGTCGAGTATCCGGAGCGCGTGCACTTCGGCATCCGGGTGATGATGCACGCGATGGGCGTCGAGAAGTGTGTGATAGGCGTCGAGAAGAACAAGCCCGACGCGATCGAGGCGCTCCAGCGCACGGTGCCGAAGGACCTGGACGTGACGGTCCTCCCGCTCACGGTCAAGTATCCGCAGGGCGCGGAGAAAATGCTCATCCATGCGGTCACCGGCGTCGAGGTGCCGTCGGGACAGCTGCCGGTAACCGTCGGCGTCGTGGTGCAGAACGTCGGCTCAGTGTCGGCGATCGCGGAGGTATTCGAGACGGGCCTTCCGCTCGTAGAACGGATCGTGACGGTGTCGGGTCACGGACTTCGAAGGCCGGCGAACCTCATCGTTCCAGTCGGAACCAAGCTTCGCGACCTGCTTGCATACTGCGACGGGGTCACCATGGACGCTGCCGAAGTGATCATGGGCGGCCCGATGATGGGACAGGCCGTGGCCAATCTCGACGCGCCGGTGATCAAGGGAACCACAGGGATTGTGGTGCTCGAGAAATATGAGACGCGTGACGCGGCGGTTTTTCCGTGCATCCATTGCGGACGCTGCCTCGACGCGTGTCCGGTGTTCCTCAATCCGTCTCTGCTCGGCGATCTCGCCAGAGTGCAGCGATACCAGGAAATGGCGGAGCTTCACCTCGCCGATTGCATGCTCTGCGGCTCGTGCGCGTACGTGTGCCCGTCGAACATTCCCCTGTCACAGCTTTTCCAGGCAAGCAAGCTCGCACTGCGTCGTGTGAAGGCGGTCGCATGAGCGCCGACAAGCTGATCGTCACTGCGTCGCCACACATCCGGAGCACCGATTCCACGCCGCGCATCATGTGGCATGTGGTTGCCAGCCTCGTTCCGGTAGTGATGACCGCGACGTTGTTCTTCGGCGTGAGCGCCTTGCTTCAGATCGCCACCGCTGTAACCGCTGCGCTGGTCACTGAGCGCGCGACTGGGAAAGGCGGAGCGATTGCCGATGGATCGGCGACGATCACCGGTCTCCTCCTCGGACTCTCGCCTCCGGCGGGATTTCCGCTCTGGATGACGGCGCTCGGGGCCGCGTTCGCAATCGTCTTCGGCAAACAGGTATGGGGCGGGCTCGGTCAGAACGTGTTCAATCCCGCGCTCGTCGGCCGCGCGTTTCTTCAGGCAGCGTTTCCTGTCGCGATCACTACGTGGCCATCGCCGGGCGGCGGACTCTTCGCCCTTCGCGGCGACCTTTTCGCGATGCCGTTCACGCATTCTTTGCCCAACGCCATCACATCGGCGACTCCGCTCGGACTCCTCAAGTTCGAGGGAAAGGGCACGGCACTGAGTGATCTCGTAATTGGAAGTACGGGCGGATCACTCGGCGAAACAGCGGCTCTCGTGATCCTTGCCGGGGGCATCTATCTAGCGTGGCGGGGCTATCTGAACTGGCGAACTCCGGTCAGCATCCTTGTGACCGTCGCTGCGGTGAGCGCGATGCTTCATTCGATCGACGCCGGCAAACCCGATGCGGCCTTCATGATCTTCTCCGGCGGGCTGATGCTCGGCGCGGTGTACATGGCGACTGACATGGTGACATCACCGATCACTGATCGCGGCAAGTGGGTATTCGGAGTCGGTATCGGAATACTCGTCGTGGTGATTCGCGTTTGGGGCGGACTGCCGGAAGGCGTGATGTCCGCGATCCTTTTCATGAACGCGCTCACGCCGTTCATCAACAGGGCGACACAACCGCGGGTGTTTGGCACTCCCGTCAGGAGCGTCGCATGACCGGCCATGCGCATCACGCGCCGCCGAGTGTGCCGAGTGCGACGATCGCCACTCCGCCGGCAACCGCGAAGGCGCCGGAGGTTTCGTCGTTGAAGCTGCTTACAACGCTCGCTCTGGCAGGCGCGGCCGCCGGACTTCTGGTGGTCGCTGTATACAAGGCGACGCTTCCAACGATCGAGAGGTATGAGGCAGCGAAGGTAGCGGGTGCGGTTCGAGAG
>JAHFCS010000022.1 GCA_023249395.1 Gemmatimonadota bacterium | reverse complement strand
ACCTGTCGAAAGGGCGTGGATGGCGCTCGCCCGCGCGATCTCTCGCGTCACGACGCCGATCTTCCTGGGAATCGTCTATTTCGTCGTCCTTACGCCGACCGGTGTGCTGCGTCGCAAGCTGGGCAAGCGACGGCTGAGCCCGTCACGATCGTCCCCCAGCTTCTGGGTGGATCGGAAGCGAAGCGATCCGGAAACGTCGCGGCGACGAATGGAGCGCCAATTCTAGGATTGTGCGATAATTGGATCCATGGGCATCGTCGCGGAGCTGTGGGCATTCATGAGGGAGCGGAAGAAGCTTTGGCTCCTTCCGCTCATCGTCGTTCTCGTGCTCGTAGGCGGATTGCTCGTCCTGGCGCAGGGCTCGGCTCTTGCGCCGTTCATCTATACCATCTTCTAGACGCCTGAGCCCGTTCCTTGCCTCGGGCGTCAGTCGTACCTTTTTCAACAGCCATTTCAGTCTCGGGAGACCATATGCGAGCCCTTGCATCGATCATGTCACGCTGTCTCGTGCTCGCCGGAGTGACGGCGATCGCCGGCTGTGCTCATGCCCCCTCGCCGATCAACCGGGTGGCCGTCGCGTACGCGACAATCTGGGGCACCGGCGGTGAGGCGCGCGGCACAGCGGAGCTTTGGCAGGACACGGACAACATCGTCCACGTGACGATGCAGCTTCACGACCTGCCGCCCGGTGAGCACGGAATCCACTTCCACGCCGTCGCGAAATGCGAGGGAGCCGGAGCTTTCGCTACCGCTGGTGCGCACTACAATCCGCTTGGAAGACAGCACGGGCTGCTGAATTCCGCCGGTCCTCATGCAGGTGATGCGCCAAATCTGACTGTCGGCGCGGACGGACGAGCGCAGGTGAGCTTCACGACCGACAGGGTCACGATCACCGACGGCTCGACGACTCTGTTCGACGCTGACGGCAGCGCGATCGTGATTCACGCCGGCCCGGACGACCAAACGTCACAGCCCGCCGGCAACAGCGGCGCCCGCATCGCCTGCGGGACTCTTAGAAAGACCTTGTAGCTGCCTCTTGTCCGAGTCCCGGAGCGGGGCCGGGACTCGGACATCGCGCCTTAGCGGGTGCTCGTCCTCCGGGCCGCAGCCAACGCAGCTCCGCGGTAGTAATCCGATTCGATCGAATCGATGGCCCGATCGTATGCCGAGCGCAGCGAGTCGTCGATTGGATAGAGCCGCACGAGCTCCGACAACAGTCCGCTCAGCTCATAGTCCGACTTGATCGCCGGGGCGACGGAGAGAATTCCGGCAACTGTCTCGCGGGTCAGCGGACGCTCCCTGAGAGACTCGTTCAGCGCCTGATGCTTGTAAAAGTCCGAGTCGATGCTCTTGATCGCCGCGAAATAATCTCCGCGCGCAGCGCCATCCAGCCGTCCTCTCTTCGCGACGGTCGCCAGGGCGGCTGACTTGTAGTAGTCGGACGTCATGTCGCTGATGGAATTCAGAATCGCAGAAGTCGTCGTGGCGTCCAGCGGCTCGCCATTGTTGAGAAACGAGAGGACTTCGGACTTGTAGTAATCCGACTTGATCCTTCCCAGCGCAGCGACGTAGTAGGGTCTGCTTTGCGGGGTGACAGCGTACCGCTTCGACATGGTCTTGAGCGTCTCGGCCTGGTAGTAATCGGAGCCGATGGTGGACGTCGCCTTGAGCAGCGTCGCGACGGTTGCCGGATCGAGCCGGTCGCGCGCAAGCACCTTGCTGATCACCTGCGCCTTGTAGTAGTCGGACTTCATTCCGCCAGCCGCATCTGCAAATGCGCGCCACGTATTCTCGTCGGCGAGCGGCTGCGTGCCTACCTGTTTGAAGACCTCGGCCAGATAGTAGTCGGAGCTCATCTCGCGCGTCGCCTGTTGAACGATCCTCGTCAAAGTTGGCGCGTCGAAGTTGATCCCTTGCTTCAGCAGGACCGTGAGATATCTGCTCTTCGCATAGTCCGCCGGCATCAGCGAGACTTCGTCGAGCACGCCTTTGGCTCCACGTCCCTCGAAGATCTGGGGAACGCGTGTCTCTGCGGCGAACGCTGTCCGGCGCTCGACGGCAAGCAGGGTTGTGGCGAGCCAGGCCCGCGCCTCCGGCGAATTATCGGCACGGCGGCCATTCACGAAGTACACGTGCTCGAGCCCGCCGTCGCTGGAGCGTATCTCCATCCGCCGCGTGTGGCTCCCGTCTCGTTCCTCGATCGTCAACAATCCGCCGCGCTCGAGCGTGGCGACGTCGGAAAGATCCGGCCGCAGGGTGAACCGGCCATCGGCGCGCAGCTCGAGACTGCAGTCGTCGTGTGAGAACTTGACCGTCGTTCGCCTGTTGAAGGAGCCGTCGTCGTTTATCGAGATGCTGTTCGATCCCTCCTTTCTCGTCTGCCAGCAGCTAGTTCCCTGCACGGCGATGTAACCCGTCGTACTCGCCGAAACAGGCGTCACAGGAAGGCCGAGCGAGGCGTCCGATGACTGAATCGCCTTGATGATCGGCATGAATCCGCCGGTGAGACTCGCGGTGACTGCAACGGAAGGCAGCTGTACCGCCATCCCTGATGCTCGCGGGGCAGCGGACGCGTGGCTCACATTGCTCGAAGCCGCGTAGCTCGAAGAGGACGACTCGGATGTGCCTGTCGCGTTCGGCGAAGCGGACGCGTCGGCTACCCACGGACTGAACGAAGCCACCGGCAGCAGGACTCCCAATGTCGCGGCGCCTACTGCGGCGCGGAATCGAGGAGAGACTCCCTCGCGATTGCGCTCCCTGTCGAGAACGGCGGTCAGGCGGCCGGCGAGCTGCGAGGGTCGCACCATCGCGATTGCGGCGTGAGCAGTCGCGCGCTCGGGTCGCAGCGAGCGGGCGACATCGAGCAGATGTCCAGCGTATTCGGAGGGACGCGAGCCGGCACCGATCACACTGTCGTCGCAGGCAAGCTCCCGCTCGACACGCATCCGATGCGCAGCGGTCCACACCAGTGGATTGAACCAGTAAACCGCGCAGGCGAACTGTGCGATCACCTGGGTAAGGCAGTCAACACGCTCGATGTGCGCGAGCTCGTGAAGGAGAATGTTGCGGCACTTCCACTCCGGCCACTCCTCGGTGCCGGCAGGTAACAGGAGAACCGGCGACACGATTCCCCACGTCATCGGCATCGCTGCCTCGTTGGTCTCGAGAAGTGTGACCGGTCTCGTGATCCCGCCGGACGCCCGCACGCTATCGAGGATCTCAACCCACCGACCGCGCGTGACTACGCGCGCCGAGGAAGCGATCCGTCGCAGACGGAACCGTCCGAAGCAGAAGGGAAGAAGAACAGCGACGAAGCCCACGAGCCAGACGGCCAACGCTGCCTTCGCCCAGCCGATCTCGCTGAACCGGCCGACTGCATTATCCGCCATGGATACGCGCTGCGGGTTCATCACCGCGGGAGCGGGCGCCGGATCAACACGCGCCGCAACAACGGAAGCAGGAATCCCAGTCGTCGTCGCGATCGGCCTGGATATCGGCGCAACATCAGCATCCGGTGTCGAGGCCATCTCAATCGGTGTGCCCCCAGGCGCGGCATTCGGGGCGACAGTCTGCTGCGGAAAGCGCAGCGAGATAGCGGGCGAGCTCCACTTGGGTATGATCACTCCAAGCAACGGAAGGACGATCGTCGCGCCGATGGCGGCGGTCCAAACGAAATGACGTGACGATGCCGACGATCTGCGCCACGTTGCAACCACCAGCCCCGCGACTGCGAGAATCAGAAAGCTCTTGAGCGATGCGCCGGCGAGGGCTTCCGCGGCGCGCTCGATGTCGATTGCGATCATCACTTGCCCTCTCTCTTTGCCTGTTCGACCAGCTTACCGAGTTGCTCGAGCTCGTCGTCCGAGAGATCGCGGGCCGACATGTCGAGGAGCGCCGCGACGGCCTGAGTCGCCGACCCGTCGAAGAAAGTCCGCACCATCTGGCGAAGTGCCGATTTCTGCGCTGCCGGCCGCGAGACGATGGGAGTGAAGACGTAGCGAGGGCCGTCGTACTGGTGTCGGAGGTGCCCCTTGTCCTCCAGTATCCTGAGCAGCGATCGCACCGCCGAGTAACTGGGCGCATCCGGCAGATTTTCCCTGATCTCCGCCGCCGTCGCCGATCCAAGGCGGTAAAGAATGTCCATGATCTGTCGCTCTCGGCGGGAGAGGTGTGTCGCGGCTGGCATTCGGAGTCTCCGGTTGCTGTGCTATGCTTTTAGCACTATGCCAAAAACTTAGCACCACACCTCGATCTGTCAATAGCCGTTATTAGTTGGATGGATCTGTACGGGAGACGGTTGCCAGGCGGCGCCGGGGTTATCACCCCGTACGGCCACCGGACGCATCCGTTTCAGTCGGCCGTGTACTTTACAGAGCAGGCTCGATCTTTACTCTCATGCTGCCGACAGGGTCAGTGCGGACTCCGGTATCATAGGCGCACAGGGTTCGCGTAGATTTCGCGAACAGCATGAACTCGATCCGCACCCTACTCTCCGGCATCGTCGATTACGCGGGCCTTTTTCCGCCGGCCGGCCTGGAGATGGACGCCGCCGCACGGAATTACGCGCAGTATCGCGTCGGCGGCGATCGTGAGTTTCTGGGGAGATTCGTCGTACCGGCCGCGCGGCTGGACGAATTCAGCACTGCGGCGCGGGGAATTCTCGATCGCGGAGAAACCTCGATACCCTGGCGTCTCAGTGTTCTCGCCGGCGACGACGTCGCAGCCGCGAGAGAGGCCATTCTCGAGTTCAACTGCAGTCACTCGCCCGGTTCGAAGCTCGGCAACGCTGTGTGCGATTCCGTCGAGATTCACGCTCGCAGGGAAGCGGACGTGACGGACGCAATGCGCGAATTCCCCGCTTCGTTCAGGGTTTTCTTCGAGATCACTGCCGACCCCGAGCCAGCGCCCCTCCTCGGCGCCGTCGCCCGCAACCGTGCATCGGCAAAGATCCGAACTGGCGGCGTCACGGAAGCATCGTTTCCGACTTCATCGCAGATCGTTCACTTCATCGCTGTCTGCAGCGGGCTCGGTGTGTCCTTCAAAGCGACTGCGGGACTTCATCACCTGCTGCGCTCCACCTACCCGCTCACCTACGACACGGCCAGCGCCTGCGCGATGATGTTCGGGTATCTCAACCTCTTCCTCACCGCGGCGTTCATTCGCAATGGGATGGAGGAGGCGAAGGCAGGAGAGGTGCTGGAGGAGCAGTCGCTCGATACCTTCTCCTTCAGCGAGAATGGAGTGTCCTGGCGCGGTCACGCTCTGACCGAAGCTGACCTGCGCGCGACACGGTCGGATCTTGCGCTCTCGTTCGGGTCATGCTCATTCCGCGAGCCGGTGGACGAAGCGAGAGCGCTACATCTCCTCTAGATCATGATGAACGCGACTCACGACACCACTCTCCGGAGCTGGGTTGAATCGGCGAACGAGCCGGAGACCGATTTCCCGATTCAAAACCTGCCCTACGGTGTTTTCACCGTAGCCGCCGAGGAGAAGGCGACAGCGAGAGTGGGGGTGGCGATCGGGAATTCGATTCTCGATGTGACCGCCGCCGTGAAATCCGGTCTTCTCCCGCCGTCACGGGCAGCGACAGCGTGCGAAAGACCTACCCTGAACCGGCTCATGGAGCTCGGCAAGGGGTATCAGTCGGCGCTTCGCTCGGCGCTGAGTGACTTGTTGGCGCGGGGCTCGGACGCGGGACGAACGGCCGCCGCAGTCCGCGATTCCATTCTCGTGCCGACGGATCGAGCGGTACTGCACCTCCCGGTCGCGATCGGCGACTACACAGACTTCTACGCTTCGATTCACCACGCGACGCACGTCGGGCGCATGTTCCGTCCCGACAGTCCGCTCCTACCCAACTACAAGTACGTGCCAATCGGCTACCACGGGCGTGCGTCGTCGATCGTGGAGAGCGGCGTTCCGGTGAAGCGGCCGAGGGGTCAGACGCGCGCGGCTGATGCGACTGTCCCCACCTTCGGCCCGTCACGCATGCTGGATTACGAGTCCGAGCTCGGTGTCTTCGTCGGCAGAGGGAATCACCTCGGCGCTCCGATCCGCATTTCCGACACGGAGGATCACCTTTTCGGATTCTGTCTCGTCAACGACTGGTCCGCGCGCGACATACAGACGTGGGAATACCAGCCGCTCGGACCATTTCTGGCGAAGAACTTCGCGACGACGATTTCGTCGTGGGTGGTTACCGCTGAAGCCGCTGAGCCGTACCGCATTCCGGCCGCCGCAAGGCCGCCGGGTGACCCTCCGCCACTCGACTATCTCCTCTCTGAAGAGAACGAGAAAAGTGGCGGTCTCGATGCGATTCTCGAAGTCCATCTTTCTTCGGCGCGCATGCGAGACGAGAGAATTCCAGCGACGCTCCTGAGCCGGGCACCTTTTTCGCTCATGTACTGGACGCTGGCACAGATGGTGACACATCACGCCAGCAACGGATGCAACTTGCGCACTGGAGATCTGATGGCGAGCGGCACCGTATCCGGGCCGTCGCCGGACGCGATGGGTTGTCTGCTCGAGCTCACAGAGCGCGGCGCAAAGCCGATCACGCTGCCGACGGGTGAGACGCGGAAATTTCTCGAGGATGGCGACGAGGTGGTGATGCGTGGCTACCTCAGGGCGGAGTCACGGCCGCGCATCGGGTTTGGAGAGTGCAGAGGGGTGATCCTCCCCGCGGATTCGGCTTAGGTTCCTCGCCCCGCACTTATCCAATCAGCACTGGACGGAATTCGAATGGCGGTCAAGCAGCGCAAAAAAAGAGGAGAACGCCTGTACGAGATTCGCAAATCGGGGATTCAGGGCCGCGGGGTGTTCGCCAGAAGACGCATCAGGTCAGGGCAGCGGATCATCGAGTACGCGGGAGAGCGCATCTCCAACGATGAGGCCGACACCCGGTACGACGACGAGAAGATGGGACGCCACCACACCTTCCTGTTCACGCTTGACAAGAAGACCGTCGTCGACGGGAACCGCGGAGGAAACGATTCCCGTTACATAAACCACTCGTGCGACCCCAACTGCGAGGCGGTGATCGAGAAGGGTCGGATCTGGATCTACGCAAGGAAGAACATCCAGCCCGGTGTCGAGCTGGCCTACGACTACCAGTATGAGCGAACGGGAGAGGAGGAAGACGAGAAATTCTACGTCTGCCGGTGCGGGTCGCGAAAATGCCGGGGAAGCATCATGAAGCCGACACGGAAGCCGCGTAAGAGCCGGCGAAAGCGCCCCTGATGCCCGGGTGGGGTAGAGGTGGAACCGTTTTTGTGTTTCGATTGTATGGACTCTAGCTTTCCAACTTTATAATTCACCCCCGGAGCAACGGCATGCGTTGTATCGCGCGTCCATTCGCCCTCTCCACGCTGCTGCTGGCCGTCGCGTTGCCGGCTGCGGCGCAGGGTACCTATCGACAAACGGTACCTCTCGACCCCGCCAACCTCGATCGCGGCGCGAACGCATGCGTTGATTTCTATCAGTTCGCAAACGGCGGCTGGATAAGGAACAACCCGATCCCGGCAGCATACTCCGTCTGGGGCAGCTTTGACGAGCTGAGCGAGAAGAACCAGGATGTTCTCACGAAAATCCTCAACCGCGCTTCGACAGAAGCGCAGGTGAAGCGCACGGCGGGGTCGAGGATGCTCGGCACATACTACTCGTCGTGCATGGATTCCGCGGCGGCCGAGCGAGCCGGAGCCGCTCCACTTCGGCCGCGTCTCGATCGCATTGCGCGCATGAAGACGACCTCCGACCTGCAGACTGAGATCGCGCGACTCCACCGCGAGGGTGTATCGGCGCTGTTCAATTTCGGCTCGACCCAGGACTCGAAGAACAGCACTTCTGTCATCGGCGGCGCCTTCCAGGGCGGGCTCGGGCTTCCCGATCGCGACTATTACACGAAGACCGACGCGGCTTCGGCGGGAATCCGCACCAACTACGTCTCACACATGAGGAAAATGTTCCGCCTCGCAGGTGAAAGCGAGGCGCAGGCAACCGCGGACGCGGATCGGGTGATGGCGATCGAAACGGCCCTGGCCAACGCATCCCTGACCCGTGTCGAGCAGCGCGATCCGGTCAAGACCTACAACCATCGGACACCGGCGCAGCTGGCTTCGATGACCCCGCATTTCAACTGGAGCCGTTACTTCACCGATGTCGGGAATCCTCGTGTGCCAGCGGTGGACGTTCAGAGCCCGAGGTTCTTCTCTTCAGCCGACAGCCTTTTGGCGACAGTGCCGATCGCCGAATGGAAAGCGTACCTGCGCTGGAAGGTGATTCGGTCTTCGGCACCTTATCTGAGCTCTGCATTCGTCAATGAGAACTTCAGCTTCAGCCGCACGTTGTCCGGAGCGAAAGAGCTCCTGCCGCGGTACAAGCGGTGCACACGGAACACCGATTTCGGCCTGCGCGACGCTCTGGGACAGGCCTATGTCGCCGAGTATTTCACGCCTGCGGCAAGGGCGCGAGCACTCGAGATGGTTCACAACCTCGAGGCCGTTTTCCGCGAGCGCCTGGCCAACCTGCCGTGGATGAGCGAGGCGACCCGTAAGCAGGCGATGGTCAAGCTTCAGGCGTTCGCTGAAAAGATCGGCTATCCCGACAAGTGGCGTGATTACTCGACGCTGCACATTCGCAAGGGACCGTTCCTCGACAACGTCATCGCCGTCAACAGGTACGAGAATCAGCGCGATCTCAACATGATCGGCAAGCCACTCGACCGGACGCAGTGGGGAATGACGCCGGCGACGGTCAACGCGTACTA
The DNA here is from genome assembly GCA_023249395.1 of Gemmatimonadota bacterium. Lineage (GTDB taxonomy): Bacteria > Gemmatimonadota > Gemmatimonadetes > Gemmatimonadales > Gemmatimonadaceae > UBA4720. Next base: position 3,204 of record JAHFCS010000022.1, on the reverse strand, counting down.
CAACCCACAGATGAACGAGATCGTCTTTCCGGCGGGGATTCTCCAGCCACCGTTCTTCTCGCCGGCGGCGGACGACGCCGTGAACTACGGCGGAATGGGTAGCGTCATCGGACACGAGATGGGGCACGGCTTCGACGATCAGGGCGCGCAGTTCGACCCGCAGGGCAACCTGAAGAACTGGTGGAGTGCCGCGGACCTCGAGAAGTTCAAGCAGCGGACAACGCTGATCGCCAATCAATACGATGCCTACACAGTGCTGGACAGCATTCACGTAAACGGCAAGCTGACGCTCGGAGAAAACGCCGCCGACATCGGCGGGCTTTCAGTGGCGTATGCGGCCCTTCAGAAGGCGCTGGCGGGAAAGCCGCGGCCCGCGCCGATCGACGGGTTCACGCCGGAGCAACGTTTCTTCCTGGCGTGGGCGCAGATCTGGCGTCAGAACATCGCGCCGGAGAGCCAGCGCCTTCGTATCAACATCGATGCGCACTCACCCGGTCGTTGGCGGGTGAACGGGCCTCTTTCGAACATGCAGGAATTCGCCGAGGCGTTCGGCTGCAAGGCGGGCGACCCGATGGTGCGCCCCGAGGCAGTTCGCGCGACACTATGGTAAACTGAGGTTTCGACGACCGGCGGTATGGCGCCTGCACCCGCGGACGTCATACCGCTTTTCACTTTCAGCCCGCAACGCTTCTGTTCTACAGGGAATCCTTCGGCATCCGCGTCACCGTGCGACCGATGTATCTGCGCGATCAGTCCGAGCCGTCGCAGCAGCACTACGTCTTCGCGTATTTCGTGCGCATCGAGAACGTCGGTTCGCGCATCGCTCAGCTGATGTCCCGGCGCTGGCTGATTCACGACTCCTCGGGCGAGGACATCGAGGTAAAGGGGGAGGGGGTCGTCGGTGAGCAGCCTATCATCCCGCCCGGTGAGATTCACGAGTATCAGAGCTTCTGCATCCTCAAGTCGGGCGAAGGATTCATGGAAGGGCACTACAATTTTCTCTGTCCCGACGGCACCACCTTCCGCGCGGAGATCCCACGGTTCATTCTGAGCGCCAGCGAATCGACGAGCCTGCCGTCCTAGAGCGCGCGCGGGAACGACAGTTGTCCTTCTCGGTTCCCCAATGAGCCGCATCTACGACATCTCGACCCCGGTCCTGAGCGGGGGCGTGGTATATCCTGGCAATCCGGAGATCCGCATCGAGCCACAGCAGGCGATCTCACAGGGCGCCGGCGCCAACGTTTCGTCGATTGCGTTCGGCTCCCATACCGGCACGCACGTGGACGCCGTGAAGCACTTCGTTGACGACGGACAAACCGTGGATCAGATCCCGATCGAGCGGTTCATCGGTCCCGCGATCCTGCTCGCGTTTCCGGACGACCTGATGGTGGTGACGGCCGCGGATCTCGAGAAGCAACATATGGGATCCCATACAAGAATCCTCCTCCGCACCCGCAACTCGTCGTTTCTCGGCCGCCCGGACTTCGCGAAGGACTTCACCTATCTCGCCCCCGACGGCGCGGAATACCTGGTGAGTCGCGGAGTGGAGCTCGTCGGCATCGACTACCTGTCGATCGAGCAGTTCCACTCGGGACATCACCTGACGCATCTGACGCTGCTGCGGCGTGGCGTGGTGATTGTCGAAGGCCTCGACCTGAGCCAACCCCCACCGGGCGAGTATCAGCTCACCTGCCTTCCTCTCCGTCTCGCCGGGCTCGACGCCGCACCGGCGCGCGCCGTTCTCTCGCGCTGACGGAATGACCATCAAGACCGCTTTCTTCGACATTGGCGGTGTGCTCGGCACCAACGGCTGGGACAGGTACCACCGCCGGGAAGCGTCGGAGCTTTTCGGGCTCGACCACGAGGACTACACGAGGCGGCATGACGAGGTCGTTCCGGCGTGGGAGGAGGGGCTGATGTCGCTCGACCAGTACCTCGATCGGACAGTGTTCGTCCGCCCCCGGGCCTTCACGCCAGAGGAGTTCAAGCAGTTCATGTACACGCGGAGCGTGGCGTTTCCGGACAGTATCGCAGTTGCCGCCGAGTTGGCGAAGACGCGAAGCGTCCGGATGTGCATCGCGAGCAACGAATCGAGTGAGCTGAGCAGGTATCGCGTCCGGCTTTTCGGCTTCCCCTCGATTTTCGACACGTTCCTTGCATCCTGCTGGGTCGGCGTGAGAAAGCCGGCGGCGATCTACTACGAACGGATTCTGGCGATCACCGCGACGCGCGGCGAGGAATGCCTGTTCGTGGACGATCGGGAAGAGAACCTGGTGGCAGCGAGAGCGCTCGGTTTCGTGGTAATTCATTATGAGTCGGCGGATCAGCTGCGGCGCGAGCTGGCTAGTGCCGGACTCCCGCTCAACAACAACCAAGGGTGACCAATGCAACTCGCGATGATCGGGCTCGGCAGGATGGGCGGAAACATGACCGAGCGGTTGATGAGGGACGGGCATCGCGTCGCCGTGTTCGATCGCAGCCCGGAGGCGGTGCAGAAATACGTCGGGATGGGGTCGAAAGGCGCCACGTCGCCGGCTGACCTGGTCGCGAAGCTCACCGCGCCGCGAATCGTGTGGATAATGGTGCCGGCGGGGAAGCCGGTGGACGATACGATTGCGGCGCTCCTGCCCGGCCTCGCGAACGGAGACGTCGTAATCGATGGTGGAAACTCCAACTTCCACGACTCGATGCGCCGCGCGGCGGAGCTGAAGGAGAAGGGCATTCACTTCGTCGACTCGGGGACGAGCGGCGGAATCTGGGGCCTCGAGAACGGCTACTGCCTGATGATCGGAGCGTCGAGCGAGGCTTTCGCGCTCTGCGAGCCGATCTTCAAATCCCTTGCGCCGCCGGATGGTTACGCGCACATGGGACCGCCCGGGTCGGGCCACTATGTGAAGATGATTCACAACGGGATCGAGTACGGCATTCTCCAGGCGTACGCCGAGGGATACGAGATCCTGCACGCGTCGAGAGATTTCAAGCTCGACCTTCATGCGATCGCCGCGGTGTGGAACCACGGCAGCGTTGTGCGCTCGTGGATGAACGAGCTGGCGGAGATCGCGTTTCAACGAGACGTGAATCTCGATGCGCTCAAGGGCTACGTCGAGGACTCCGGCGAAGGTCGCTGGACCGTGCAGGAAGCGATCGATCTCGATGTTCCCGCTCCGGTGATCACGCTTTCGCTTCTCGCCCGGCTGCGGTCGC
>JAHFCS010000380.1 GCA_023249395.1 Gemmatimonadota bacterium | reverse complement strand
CATCGCCCAGTCGAGCCCGCCAACGAGTCCGAACGAGGCGAGCTCGAGCATGCGCGTTCCGGCGCTCGACAGCGGCAGCGGCGGCATCGCCTCGTCGCGCGTGTAGCCGGCAAGGTCGGAAAGAAGAACGAGCGTGTCGCCGCGAGCGCGAAGGCTGTCGATTATCGGACCGAGCGCCGCCACGGTCTGGCTCCGGTCGCCACCGCCGTCGTGCAGCAGCACGATATTGCCGAGCGGTCGCCTCGCGATGACCGTCTGCACTATCCTGGCGGTGCCGAGCTCTTTCCAGTCATCCGAGTCCACGTGCAGGCCGACGGTGACGTAGCCGAGGTCGGCCGCAATCGACACAGGCACCAGCTCGTCGGCGGTCGTCGGCTCGGCGTCTCCGAAATAGGGTGGACGGAAAAAGGCGGAGCGACGATCGAACACGGCTTCCAGCAGGCGCTCGTTGGCGTCGAGCTCGAGACGCGTCACGAAAGGCGAGGTAAGCGCCAGATTCGGGTGCGTGAAGGTGTGATTCCCGAACTCGTTTCCATCGGCGACTATCCGCCGCGCGAGACGGATGTGCCGCTCTACGCTGGTGCCGATGAGGAAGAACGTCGCCGGAGCGTTTCGCGATGCAAGCGTGTCGAGGATCGCCGGCGTCCATCGCGTATCGGGTCCGTCGTCGAAGGTCAGCGCAACCCGGTGCCTGCTTGCTCCCTCGCGCTCGACAATGTAGGGTGATGGAAACTCCACCAGTCGCTCATCGCTGATCAGTCCCGTCAGCGAGTCCACCGTGATCTCCCGTCGCCCGGAAGTTGGGCGGGCAGCGAGGCGCAGGATCTCTCCCTCGCCGTCGAATTTTACGTCGTAGCCCGGCGGTATGGATACGAGATTCGCCGTCGGAACTGGATTCGATCGACCCAGGATCTGCCAGACACCTGGATCTTCCGAACCGAGCCTCCATATCGCCTGGCCGATTGCGCCAAGTGTCCGCCCTGCGCGCATCTCGTTGAATGCCGTGACTCCGTCGAGAAACCAGACGACGTGGTCGGTCGAATCGGGCTCGGTCCACGTGATGAACGGGTTGAGCGTGAGCGGGTCGAACTGCATGCGGGCCCGTTGTGTCCTGGCAGCGGCCATGACGTCCTGGAATGTCATCTCCGTGCCCGACGAAGCGGCGTCGGCATCATTCCAGTCGTAGCCATACGCGCCGAGTGCCAGGATAGCCTTGTTCGGCGGGATAGCACGGAGGAGCTGCCGCGCATGCATTACGTACCACGACTGGCCTGCCACTGGACCGGGATCGCTGCCGCGATAGTGTTCGTCGTACAGCATCAGGAATAGCCGGTCGCTCGCCGCCGCATACCCGCGAACCGCGGTCGAATCCATGTCGGTGGATATCGTCTGTGACAGTATGGCACCCTTTGAATGGAGCGACGCCTGGAGCTCGCGCGCGAAGAGCGCGACAGCCCCGTCGAGGCTCGCCGGGATTTCCTCGAAGTCGATCGTGACACCCGCAAGTCCATACTGCTCGACAGCGCGCGTGAGCTCGGCGATCACCTTCGCTCGCGCCGCAGGACTGGTGACCAGCGCCCGAAGACGGCGGGCGTCGAATTGGTTCGTGCGCGAATCGTAGTTTCCGACCATCAGCAGAACCCGGGGGCGGTGGCCGAGTTGCTGCCGTTGCGCGACGTACAGAACCTTGCGGTCTACGGCAAGGCGGACAGAATCACCACTCTCCGCCAGGAATCCCCATTCACAAACGACCCAGTCGAGCGCCGCCGCGTGCGCCTGGAACGACGAGAACGAGTTGTCGTCCCAATTGACGTAGAAGCCTGCGACTTCGCTTCGCGCCGCGCTGTCTGGCTTCTGCGCCCCGACGCCGCCCGGGTGATTGATTAGCGCCGCGGCCCGCGCCCCTCCTCGCGACGTGCGCACTCCCGCGCGTACGGGAAGAAATGGAGTCTTGACCCCGAGAGGGGGCCGGCGATGCTCGAGCGCGACGAAGAGCCGGCGCTTTTCGGCGAGCCGCGCCCTCTCCTTTCTCGTCGTCGCGAGCTTGGGAGCGCCCCGGAGATTCCGCTTGACGCGGAAATTGTCGGCCATCGCCGGCAGGAGCGGTGGAATCAGGATTCCGGCGACGAGTGCTGCCCCGGCGAGCGTCGTGAGCGCGCCGAAGAACAGCGCCGCGCGCCGTACACGGCGCCAGCGCCGACCCGACGGATCGAGGAATACCGGCGGAGGACTCGAAGAAACCGAAACGGAGGTCACTATGATCTATGTGGAGGGGAAAACCTATGCATGGTCCCGCTATCGCTATATAGTAGTCGGGAATGCTCCGAAGGTTCGTCCGGGAACCGACGACGGGTCGTGCACAGTCCACCGCGTCCGAGGAGCGACAAAAAAAGGCCGCCCAATTGGGCGGCCTCGCAACAGGTAGAATCAGGGCAGTACGCGAATCCTGATGTTGCGGAGCGACAGCGTGCCGTCATGGTCGCCCTGGAAAGCGATGTAGCCGCGGGGCGCCCGACCGTAGTGCGGATAGTCGTTGAACTTGCTGGCCTTGACCTTCGCCTCCCAATCGGGACTTCCCAATTCGTATTCGAGCAGCTTCTGGCCATTCATCCAGTGCTGCACACGCGACCCCTGCACGACGATGAGTGTCGAGTTCCACTGGTTCGCCGGCTTGACGATGCCCGCCGGCGACGGATAGAGAGCGTACGCCGCGCCCGCCGCCGTGAGCCTGCTCTTGCCGTCGGCATGCACCGAATCGTCCAGCAGCTGGTATTCCGGAGCACTCCAGTAAATGTGATCGTACTCTTCGGTCCCTCGATAAAAGACACCGGCATTCCCACCGGGACTGAGCTTCCAGTCGAATGCGAGCTCGAAGTTGGCGAACTGGTCGCGCGTGATGATGTCCTCGGTGCTCCCGCCCTTGGTCAGCGTACCGTCCACTACATGCCACGCCGCCGGCATCGTCTGCGATTTGTATCCGCGCCACCCGTTGGTCGTGCGGCCGTCGAAGAGAGGCCGCCAGCCGGCTGCGCTCTGCTCCGCGCTCACGACGGCCGAGGCAGACGCGTCACCGGTCTGCACACTGCCGCTCTGAGTAGTCGTGCACGCCAGAAAAACAAATGCGAGCGGAGACACGAACGCCGCGCGCGTGTAAGCTCGATAGATCATCGATGATGCCCTCGCGAAAGAATCGGTTCAGACAGACCAGCCAGCGCGATAGTCGCGCGTCAGATACTGGTTTGCTTCGGGAATGTTCGTGATCTTCATGTTGGGACCGTCGT
>JAHFCS010000379.1 GCA_023249395.1 Gemmatimonadota bacterium | reverse complement strand
TGGAAGGATCTGTATCCGGACTTCTCTCCAGGCGCCGACTTCGAGAACGAGTGGCAGCTGTTCGACAACGACCGGTTCAGTGGTCGCGTCGATGGCTGGCTCAACCCGCTGGAGTGGCTCAACGCGCGCGCGTATATTTTCGCGACGCGACGCGACGCGCTGGAGAACACCGCGAAGTACCTTCGCGACAAGATCGAGGAGAAGCAGCGGGAGATCGCCAACTCGGTCGCACTGCTTTTGAAGATCGAGGACGAGCTAGGCGTCTCACCGCCCGGCACGCCGGCAGAACGCCTCGCGCGGCGACTCAAGAAAGAGGGCTTCCACGTCATGTTGCGCAACAACGACGGCGACATCATCGAGATCCCCGACGAGGGCACATGACCATGAAGAAGCGGGGGGTACTTCACTCGGAGAGCTACCACTGGTTCTCCGCGGCCATGGGCTTCGTCGGCGCGGCGTGCCTGATCTACGCGCGCGTTTGGCGGATCCCGAACCTCGGACCTCTACAGGTCACGTTCATGCTCACGTTTCTCGTCTTCTCGGGCGGCGACCATACCAGGAAGGCGCTCGCTGCTCGGAAAGAGAAGGCTGGCCGTGCCGTCTAAAGCGGCTTCGAGTCGCACCGCGGGCAAGCGGCGCCAACTGGTCACCATCGACGAGGCCGTCAAGGCGACGGGGCAGCACAAGCGCCCGTGCTCGGACTGTCCGTGGGCCCGCTCGGCGCTGCCGGGCTGGCTCGGGAGCCTGACTCGCGAGGAGTGGATCGCTGCAGCACATGGCGAGGCAGTCATCGAGTGCCACACGCTGCTCGGGGCGCAGTGTGCGGGCGCCGCCATCTACCGCGCGAATGTCGCGAAGAGCGTCCGCGACCCTGACGCATTCAAGCTGGAGCCGGACACGACGCGCGTCTTCGCGACGCCGACGGAGTTCCGGGAACATCACGTAATCGGCAACAACAGGAGGTGACCAATGGGCTGTGACATTCATCTGTACGTGGAGCGAAAGACCGAAAAGCAGAACGAGGACGGCGAGGACATCTGGGAGCACATCCCCAGCGCTCGCTACTACGAGTCCCGTGAACACCAGGCGGAGGTGAACGCGGGCTACGAGAAGCGCGGCGAGAAGCCGCCGTACGATCTGTCGAAGGCGAACGATCTGCCGTGCTTCGATCCCGGCAGGAACTACGACCTGTTCGGCATGCTCGCGAACGTCCGTAACGGTCGCGGCTTCGCCGGCTGCGACACGGGCGACGGGTTCGAGCCTGTGCTGGGGCGCAAAGAACCGACGCGCGGCATTCCGCGCAACGCGAGCGACTTCGTGAAGGCCCGCGTCTACGACTGGGACAGCGACGGGCACTCGCACTCGCACCTGACGGTCGCGGAGCTTCTCGCCTATGACCTCGACCGAACGACCAAGTCGCGCGGCGTGGTCGACGCGCGGGAGTACATCCAGTTCAAGGAGCACGGACATCCCGACTCGTGGGCGGGCGGCATCGGCGGCTCTGGCGTCCTAATTCTCTCCAACGAGGAGATGGACAAGTACGTCGCGGCGGGCTGCCCAAAGGACGGTAGTCAGCGCTTCACGCAGGTCGAGTGGTCGACGTCGTACCGTGACGAGGCGCGGCGGTTCTTCAATAAGATCCTACCGGCTCTCGCGCAGCTCGGGCCGCACGAGAACGTCCGAATCGTGTTCTTCTTCGATAACTGAGGGAACATGCAAGGCTGGTTCGTCATGTTGGGTCTGATGTTCGTCGGCTGCAGCGTGGGCATGGCGGCGTCGGAGATCAAGGACGGGTACCAGGCTCAGGCAGCGGCGACGCGCGACGTCGCCGCTGCCATTGCAAAGTGTCAGGAGAAACGACCATGAGATCGATCTACATCGGCGACCACACGGTGCTCGCCACCACGAAGCTGGGCGCGAAGATTTACGTCGACTCGCGCGACATCTCCATCGCCCCGCACCTGATGATGGAGGGTGACTGGGAGCCCGCGGTGACGAACTGCATGGTCACATTCCTGCAGCGCCACAAGGGCTGCCTCTTCATCGACGTCGGAGCGAACGTCGGCTGGTACACGCTGCTCGCCGCGCACTTCGGCGCCGCTCACGTATGTACTTTCGAGCCGAACCCTCGGCTGGCTGAGCTGCTGCGCAAGACGATCTCCGTCAACGGTCTCCGGGAGCGCGTCACGCTGACGGAGGCTGCCTGTGGCGCCGAGACCACGAAGGCGCGTTTCATCGTGGACCCGTCCGAAAACGGGGGCGGGCACACTGCCTCGGCCACACCGCAGCAGGCGCTGGGCGCGGCTCTCGACGGCGCCCCGCAGCTCTGCGACGTCGTTCGGCTCGACGACGCAGTGAAGGCGCGTCACTTGTCGAAGGGCAACAAGCTGACCCCGATCATCATGAAGGTCGACGTCGAGGGGTTCGAGGCGCATGTGCTGGCGGGAGCGCCGGAGATTATGGTGTTCGAGCCGATCCTCTTCATCGAACACAACGACGGCGACGCGGAGATGATCCGGGGCCTGCAGTCGAAGGGGTACTCGATACGGCATGTGCAGCGCACCGGGCATCCGAGCAAGGTGCTGACGCTCGACGAGGCGGTGCTGGTGCCTTTCGCCGACACGCTGCTCTGTGTGCCGCACGGGGTGGACACGTGACGGACTTCGGCGGGATGGGCGGCGTGGCCGGCGGGCGTCCGCGCTGCCCGGAAGACTTGTTCGAGTCGGCGTGCGAGCGCGCGTTCGGTGAGAAGCTGCGAGCGGAACATGCCGACGGCACAGACTCTCAGGGCGGCTTCTACCGCAACAACTGCCTCGGCTGCCGGCTCTGGGGCTCGCTTGCAAACGTCGACTGGATGCACGGCGAGGAGCACTTCGCGAGCTACTCGTTCAGGGCGGCCGGCGACCTGATCGCCGCCATCGTCGGAGCCGGCGACTACATGGACTGGTACTGCTCCGCTAACCACGGCACGCCGTACGACGACATCGTCGAGGGACTGGCCAAGGAGGGCTGGAGGCCGCTTCCGCCCACGCCCGAGGGAGCATGATCGGGAAGCTGCTGCTGCTGGCATGTGTCGGGCTCGCCGCTTTCTGCGTCGGCGAGTTCAGCGGCTTCGAGCGCGGCTGGGCAGCAGCATGGATGGCTCGAAAGAAGACCGAGGACAAAGAGGACCGAAAGGACGGTGACAGCACATGACGACCTGGAAAGAACCCAACCACGCGCAGGCAGCTCACGTGACCTCCCTGCTCGCGTCCCGCAAAGTCGTGTTCAAGCATGTGCTACCAA
>JAHFCS010000378.1 GCA_023249395.1 Gemmatimonadota bacterium | reverse complement strand
GTGGCTAGTCAGGGCTACCCCGATTATTCGGGACGCGTAGTTTCCTCATCCATGGGTTTGTCGCAGCAGCTAACTCTGCTTTTGGTGTGGTGGACGATGCTCGCAGCATCGCCAGCACTGAGTCGCGCACAGCAGACGGCTCAGCAATCCTCTGCCTGCTCCACACAAGTCGCGACCAGACCACGTCCCGCAGCCACCGCAGAACAGATAAAGGCAGAGGAACTCCGCCTGCACACAGATTGGGCGAACCTCGCGCGCTATCGCGACTCCAATGTCCTTCTCGGACCACCCAGGGCGGGTGAACAGCGCGTCGTGTTCATCGGGAATTCAATTACCGAGGGTTGGGCGCCGTATTTCGCTTCGCTGTTTCCCGGCAAGCCATACGTCGGCCGCGGAATCGGCCGACAAACCACGCCTCAGATGCTTGTGCGATTCCATCAGGATGTCATCGCGCTCGCACCACGTGTGGTCGTGATCCTTGGTGGAACGAATGACATTGCGGGGAACACCGGCCCCGCGACCCTCGAGATGATCGAGGACAACCTCGCCTCGATGACGGAGCTCGCGAGAACGAACGGAATCGGTGTTGTACTCTCGTCGGTACTGCCGGTGTACAAGTATCCCTGGGTCCCGAACATCGAGCCCGCATCCCTCATACTGACGCTGAATGCGTGGCTCAGGGACTACGCCGCGAAGAAAGGAATCGTGTACCTGGATTTTCAGTCAGCGATGGCTGACGAGCGGCACGGCTTGAGGTGTGATCTTACCTACGACGGGGTTCATCCCAACGCCAGCGGCTATCGGCTTATGTCGCGGCTGGCAGAGAAGGCCATAGCTGATGCCTTGACTGGCGCGCATTAGCATTCTTGACGCATTTGTTTCCGTATCCTACGTTCGACTCGGCCACAGTTCAGTTATCGCATCGACCCACTTCCAGCATCGTCATATGCGAAGACGCGAAGTCGTACGCTTTCTCGGCTCTGCTCTCGCGCTGCCATTTCTACCCCACAGCGCTGAAGCCGCGATCGAGCTTGGAGAGAAACTCCACGCTCGATTGGGAGACGTGCCGTTCAGAACACTGAACCCGGCGCAACAGGCGCTCGTGACGAACATTGCGGAGATGATCATTCCCGAGACCGACACGCCGGGAGCAACGCGCGTGAAGGTGCCGGAGTTCATCGATCTGATACTCACGGAGTGGGCAAGCGACGACGAACGAACGGTATTCCTCGCCGGACTTGGTGACATCGATGCCCGCGCGTCCACCATGGGACAAAACCGCTTCGTGGATCTGACGGCGGCTCGCAAGACCGAGCTGCTCACGGCGCTCGATGCTGCGCGCGCGGACAAGAGCGGCGCGGGGCTCGCGTTCGCACGGCTCAAGGCGCTCACGGTTTACGGCTACTTCACGTCCAAAGCAGTCGACCAGGACATTCTCAAGACGCAGATGTTCTTCAACGGATATCAGGGCAACGTACCGTTCACTCCAGCGGTCTGACGACAATGCCGCCACTTACGTACGACGCGATCGTAGTAGGATCCGGAATCTCCGGCGGCTGGGCGGCAAAAGAGCTGACCGAGCACGGGCTTCGCACGATCGTGCTCGAAGCAGGACGCCCCATTGATCCGGCCGTCGATTACGTCGAGCACGTCCGCCCCTGGGAGAAGCGGTATAGAGGGAGGGGCGACCGCAAACGGCTCGAGCGCTATCAGCCGATCCAGAGACACACCGGCGCCTGCGACGAATACGCCGGCAAGTTCTTCGTCAACGATCTCGACAATCCGTACTCGTTTCCCGAAGACAAGCCCTTCTACTGGATACGCGGACGTCAGGTTGGCGGACGCTCCATCATGTGGGGCCGGTGCGTGTATCGATGGAGCGACCTCGACTACGAAGCGAACGCGAAAGAGGGAATTGCAGTCGATTGGCCAATCCGGTACAGAGACCTGGCGCCGTGGTGGAGTCATGTCGAGAAATTCGTCGGCATCCAGGGACGTCATGAGAACCTCGCACACCTGCCGGATGGCGAATTCCAGCAGCCGTGGCCGCTGAACGCCGCCGAGCAGAAAGCGCGTGACGTGCTGCTGCAGAAGTTCGGCGGCGAGCGACTGATCACCAATGCGCGCCTGGCAGTGCTCACCGAGGACCACCTGGGAAGACAGAAGTGCCATTTGTGCGGGAACTGTTACCGTGGATGCATCACCCTCTCGTACTTCAGCAGCATCAACGCGACGCTTCCGGCTGCGCAAAAAACCGGCAATCTGACGCTCAGACCTTTCAGCGTCGTGCACAGCGTCATCTACGATCCAGCGACGCGCCGGGCGACGGGCGTCCGGGTTGTGGACGGCAACACCAGAGAGATGTTCGACGTCAAGGCGAAGGTGATCTTTCTCTGCGCCTCGGCCATGGAATCGACGCGCATTCTTCTGAACTCCGCGACGAGCGAGTTCCCGACGGGGCTGGGCAACACGAGCGGAGAGCTGGGACACAACCTGATGGATCACATCATGGGCGGCGGGGCCAGCGCAACTCTTCCCTGGGCGAGAGACAAGCGAGAGATCGGCGACCGTCCGGACGCGATCTACGTTCCGCGCTTCCGCAACGTCAAGACGAAGCATCCGGATTTCCTGCGTGGCTATGGCTATGAGGGCCGGGCCTCACGCCCTGGTTGGGACCGCGGCGCGGAGATGCCGGGCTTCGGCGCGGCCTTCAAGAAATCTCTGATCGGCGATCTCGGCCCGTGGCAGATGGAGCTGTACGGGTTCGGCGAGATGCTTCCCCGTCACGAGAACTACGTTGCGATCGACCCGCACCTGGTCGATGCGTGGGGGATTCCCGCGCTCCGCGTGAACTGCGCGTACAGCGACAATGAAAAGAAGATGCTCGACGACATGGTGGTGGCCGCCAGCGAGATGTTCGAGGCGATGGGCGCGACCGACATCAAGCCGATCAAGGACGACAATCCGCCGGGCCTGGTGATACACGAGACGGGTACCGCGCGCATGGGCCGAGATCCGAAGACCTCGGTTCTGAACGCCCACAACCAGGTGTGGGATGTGCCCAACGTGTTCGTGACCGATGGTGCGTGCATGACGTCGACTGCCAACCAGAATCCGAGCATTACCTACATGGCGCTCACGGCGAGAGCCGTGAACTACGCCGTCGGGCAAATGAAGCGGCGGGAGCTCTGACCCCAGGATGCGGACAGCGAACGCCGCGATTAGAACGGTATCTTTCGTCATTGTCGCCGGCAGTCTTACAACGAAAGAGGAGGAGAATCGATG
>JAHFCS010000377.1 GCA_023249395.1 Gemmatimonadota bacterium | reverse complement strand
CAGCGGTGTGAGGCTTTGCATGGTCACCCTCCCAGCACGTCATTTCACCGGAAGAGTATAAAGCCCCAGATCCCTTCCACGAGAGCGCGCAGCAGGAGAATGCACAGCCAGAGGAGCAGTGGCGACCAGTCGATTCCCGCCGTATCGAAGCGCCGCAGGAAGCGCCGGAACGGCTTCAGGAACGGGTGCGCCATCCTCGAAAAGATGTCGTTGAGCTGGATCAGGAGGTTGTAGGCGGTCCTGTAACGCCAGCGGAACGAGGTCTGTGCGGCAAAGAACGCGAGCCACGACAGGATCACCCACGCCAGGACGACCCAGTTGATGACGTCGAGAACGATGAGGAGAATGCGGACGAACGGCGCCAGAAGCGCGACTCTTCAATCGCCACTTCGAAATCCTCGGTCATTCCCATCGAAAGCTGCTCGAGGCCGGCGCGGTCGTGCAACTCGCGCAGCGCGCGGAACCAGCGCCGCGTTTCTTCCGGCTCGCCGTGAGGCGGAATCCCCATCAGTCCCCTCAGGTGAACCTCCGGCATCGCGCCGATCTCTTTCACGAGCGACGGAACATCGTCGGGATCAGCTCCATTCTTCTGCGGCTCGCGGCCGATGTTCACCTCGAGCATGATTTCCTGCCGCTTCTGCAGCTTCGCCGCCGCCGCTCCGACCTTCTGCGCGAGATCGACCGAGTCGATCGTCTCGATTACTTCAAAGAGGCGAACCGCGTCCTTCGCTTTGTTCGATTGGAGGTGCCCGATCAGGTGCCATTTCGCACGACCGCTGACGAGAGGCTTCTTGTCGCGCGCTTCCTGGACGCGGTTTTCACCGATGTTCGTCGCACCGGCGGCGATCGCGGCTCCTACCGCCTCGGCGGGAAAGGTCTTCGTTACGGCGACCAGCGTGACGTGGGCGACACTCCGCCCCGCGCGTTCGCACGCCGCTGCGATCCGCACCGTCACCTTCTCGAAATTCGAGCGAATCTCGTCAGGGCTGAGCATCGATGCGATGCCTCTCCATCATCCGACCGCTGGCGCGGTCGACGGCGGCGTTCGCCAGACGGTCCGCGTCCTTGTTGCCGGCACGCAGCGTGTGGCGAATCGAGAATCTACGGAACTCGCGCAGCATCAGGCGGGCGCGTTCGTGGAGAGCGATGAGATTCGGATGCTTCACGCGGTACTTCCCGAGCATCTGCTTGACCAGCAACTCGGAGTCCGAGACGATTTCGAGTTCGGCTGCCCCTTCGCTCTTTGCGACGGTGAGCGCTTCGAGCAGCCCCGAATACTCCGCAACGTTGTTGGTCGTCGTGCCGAGGTAGCCGCTGATCTCGATGATCTCGTCGCCGTCCGTCTTCATGAACACACCGTAGCCCGACGGACCGGGATTGCCCCGCGAGGCACCGTCGACAAACGCAACGATCTTCAGAGCTCGGGTCTCTCCAGGTAAAGGATTCGACTGCAACCTTCGCAGTTAACGGGTTCGCCGCGCTTCAGCCGCTGCGCGAGCGCGGGTCGGATCCGCGTCCGGCATCCGGTGCAGGTATCGCCGGCGACGCGTGCGACGGCCACGCCCTGACGCTGCTTCGCGATTTGCGAGAACTCGCGTTTGATGTTCTCCGGCAGCGCGGCTTCGACTTGCGCCTGCTTCGCGCGGAGCTGTTCGATTTCGGCCCGGAGCTCGCTGAGCGAAGCCTGCCACTCCGTATGCGCGCTGTCGTAACGCGATTTCAAATCGTCGAACTCGCCGCGCCGCTCGTCCAGCTGCTTCTGCACGCCCTCAGCCTCCGTCATACATTTCAGCACCGAGTCTTCGAGCTCCTTCACGTGCTTCCGCGCGACGTCGATCTCTCTCCACGCCGCGGCATACTGCTGCTGGTTTTTCACCAGCATCAGCTGGCCCTGATATTTCTTGAGCAGCTCCTGCTGATCATGCAGCTCGCCGTCGACGCGCCGCCGCTCTTTCGCGATCGCCTCGAGCGACTGCTCGAGCTTCTGCAGGTCCTCGCTCGCCGCCTCATACTCGCGATCGACGACGGCAAACGACTCGGGTTTCACTTCGAGCTGCCCTTCCCGGTCGGCCAGTTGTGATACGACCTGCTGAAGGTCCCACAGCTTGTCTACTTCGGCGCTCAACAATGCCTCCAGTGACAGAAAAGGCGTTCCTTGATCGGAACGCCTTTGCGGATCGGATGATCTGCACAATGCTTGGGACAGTTTCGAACGGTGTCTGCGATCATCGTGCCTTGGTGGGTCCACCAGGATTCGAACCTGGGACCTGCCGGTTATGAGCCGGTAGCTCTAACCGCTGAGCTATGGACCCGGATCGATGATTTTACACGAACGAAGCAGCCATTCGGCGAATTCGCAACAAACAAAACGGGCCGGCGTCGCCGCCGGCCCGCAATTGATCGATCGAACCTGCGTCAGCGGACCTCGACCATGTCGCCGACTTTCATGATACGGCGCATCGCGACCACACGCGCCGTCGCCGTATGCGCCTCGGCCGTCAGCACCGCGATCTCGCCGAGCACCAGCCGCGGCTGGCCCGCCAGCAAGCTGTCGCGGAACACCGTAAGGAAGTCGCCCGGCTGAACCTGATCGTCGCGGCCGAGGTTGACCTGCACGAGATCGTTGAGACCGAGGCCGCTCTCCCATCCTCTCGATGTAACGATGTATCCGCTCGGCTTGCCGCTCGCCGGATCGCAGAACGCCGGGATCTCGGGAACGCGCGCAATTGGAATCGGGATCTGCGGCAGTGGCTTGAGGCGAGCCCCATTCGTGATCTCGCGGCATGACTGCGTAACGATTCCGCGTGAGCGAGTCTCTTCGGCACAGAGAACCTTGACCTGGCCGACGTACGCGTAGTGACGGCCGAGCACGTCCTGGGTCTTCGGGTGCCTGATCAGTTCCCCCGGCTCGACCAGCAGGTACGTGTCACCTGCGACGAGGCCCGTCGATGTTCCACCGGCGATGAACATCAGATCGCCCTGGGCTGCATGGTCGGTCTGCAGTTTGACGTGCGGGTGATAGCGCATCTCGAGGTCTTCGAACGAGGAGAGAGAATTCGGCATCGCTTCGTTCGGATCGCCGATGTAGCCGTAGCAATAGATATCGGAATCGATCGCGAGCGGGACTGGCGCGGAGGCCGGAGTCGCCCGCTCAGCGACGATTGGTGTCGGCGCGGCTGTCGGCGCGGCTCGCTGCGCCGGCGCGGTGCCGAGCGTCGATGGCTGTGTTGGTGCGGCCGCTTCGGCGGACTGCGCTTCACCCGCGACGAGGATCACATCGCCCGGATAGATC
>JAHFCS010000376.1:880-3297 GCA_023249395.1 Gemmatimonadota bacterium | reverse complement strand
CGCGAAGTATCGATGACGGCGACCGAGCCCTGACTCACATCGATGGCCGGCGCGACACGAATGAACGCGTCCACCTTCCATCCATTTTCCTCGAGCGCCGCGGTCACGAACTTGGATTCCCATCCGGCGCTGGCGATCACAAGCACCTTTCGCAGCGCGACCGAGTCACGCGTCATCGTTGTTGCCACCGACCGATTCACGCGTGCCGCCAGGTTGCCAACTGCCGAGCTCATCAGGAAAGACGCCCCGGCGTTCTCGGCGCGCACGGTGTCGATCACGCCAACTTCGTCGCGGAGCTCGACCATCGCGCCGGCCGGCGCGGCGATTCTGACTCTCAGCCCACCGGCTGGCGACGCGACCGGCTGCGCGGCGATCATCATCGCCGGAAGATCACCGGTCCAGCTGATGAGGCTGCCTGCACCTTTCAGCGCTTTGAGCCACTCGCGCTCGAGGGGCGTCGGCACACTATCGAGCTGGACCTGGATGCTGTGAGGCGCAGCAGAGGCCGAACTCCATTTCGGTAGATCCGAAAGCCCTCGTGCGTGAATTTCGGTGCCCCTCTGGGATGGCTGCTGATGCAACGATTGCCATAGCATCATCGCAAGTATCGCGATCACCGACCCGCGCAGAACGCGCTCGCCTGACACTCGAAGCTCAGCGCGTGAGGGCATAGACGATGATGTTGACGCCGAAGCGCGTGTTGTCCACTGTCGAGAAGCGTTTGCTGTCGGGATGGTAGTTCCACTCCGAGCTGTAGTCCTTGCTGCTGTAGAGAACGGCTATTCGGTCGCCGTGCAACACTGCCTGAAGATTCTTGTGGACGAGATTATCGCCCCAGCCATTGAGCTCGTGACTCGTCGCCGGTGGGCCATCGTCGAACTTGAAGAACGACCGATAAATCGCGTGATCGTTGGGAAGATCCTTCGGCTGTGAGAACGATCGCGTAATCTCTTCCATCGCCGTTTTGTGGAAGACGCCGCCGATGTCATGGTTGTGGTCGTCGATGAAAATCATCCCGCCTCGCTCGACGAGTGTGCGCGCATTGCGCCGCTCGGCATCGGTGAATCGAAATGGCAGATGGCCGGTCATGTACACGAGTGGATACTCGAGAATCGCCTCCGATCCGACGGGCACAATCGCACCACTCGGCGCGACGGCGATGCCCGTGTATCGCGCGACCGAGTCGATGAGATTCGCCGGCAGGCTCGGCGCGCTGTCCCAATCGCCCGATTCGTATCGTCCCGTGCAGAAGACGAAATCGCTAATCATCCGCCCGACCAGACTGGAATTCCTGGCGTCACCTGGGGAACGCCATCGAGCGCGCGCCTCGCGCGGAGCAAGGGCAACGTCGCATCACGCCCCGATCGCATCGCGTCCGTCGCCTGACCGATCGCTGTCGCGAATTCAGGGAGTGACGAAAGGGCATCGACCTGAAGCAACGTAAGGTCGCGCATCGCACGCGAAGGCTGCTTGACGATCAGCTCCAGAGCAGCGTTGAAGCGCGCCGAGAGGCCGACCCGCACAGAGTCCGCGAACGAGCGCGGCGTCCGGACGCTTCCAATCCCCTTCTCCTTTCCGGTGAGTCGCACGCGCTCAAGATCGACGACAATCTTTGGTGGCGTGCCGCGGAGATAGACTCGTTGAGCGAGGCGTGCCCTGTCGAGCGCCTGGAGCGCGATGCGCATTGGCGGCAACGCCGGCTTCGGCTCCGCAATCTGAAGAGATCGCACCGCATCCCAGAGAGCATCGTACGCCTGCTTGAGATCCTTGTTCACAATCGCGTGGAGCTCCGATTCCACCTCCTCAACATCCGCTGCACCCTCGGGTGAATCGGTTTCGTAAAGAATGTCGTACACACGTTTTCGGATCCGGTTTTCCATCGTTCCGATGTCGGTTGATTGCTTCACCCATTCCGCGCGCGAGAGAGTTTTCTCTTTCTTGACGAGAGCTTCGGTCATGAGGATGAGCATCCGCTGGCTCATCGCCGAGCTGTCCACCGGAGGCGGTGCAGCGGCCTCGATGGATACGGAATCGTATTCGTCGGCCCGGGCGATACGGATCGTTCTCGTCTCCGAGCTTCCGATGGACGGGCCGCTCAGTGTATTCGCGTCGCGCACTATCGCGCGGATCGAGACGACGTCTCCCTGCGCCAGCTCGAGCGAAGCGAGATCCAGAGTCGCATCGAGCGCCCCCGTTTGCGCTCCGCCGAGGTCCACCGGCGGCGTGTTGATCGTGCGCGCGGTGAAGATCTCTCCGGATCCGGAGGTGATGAGGTATTCGAAGTAGCTCGTTGTCAGCGCAACGTCGTCAGTGGTTTCAGCGTGGAGTCGGACGATGAGTCTCGGGACCCGGAGCGTCGTGTCGCGCACCGGCGACAGCAGCGCGACCTTGGGCGGCTCGTCCACTTGTGGCTCGAG
>JAHFCS010000376.1:0-870 GCA_023249395.1 Gemmatimonadota bacterium | reverse complement strand
GACGGCATGACGAGTTGCGCTCTCCAGCTCGACCCCGATCCGTTCATTTGAGCAGAACTTTCACCGATTCGGGCCACGAGACCGTCGCGCGATCCTGTACCGCTCACTGTGATTTGACTGCCGACGAGCGCCCGGATTGACGCGGGGTCGTCGAGGGAGCTGCGGCCTTGTCGCGCATACGCTGGCGGGATCACTTCCACTCTGAGGCCGGTCAATCTGCTTCCCGCGGGCAGTGCGGCGTTCCCGCGATTGCCGCCGAGCCGGCCCAGGATGGCCGATCGTCCAAAAGCGGATGCGGGCGATACATATAGCAGTAGCGCGGCCACGAGGAGTGCCCCCACGGCTGGGAGGAGACTGCCCCTGAGAGCGGCTCTCGTGACCCCGGATATGTCCTCGGTCGCAACCGCAGCCTCGAGCGCCGGAGCATCGACCGCAAGATCGGGCTCGATTGCCGTGATGAGTGCATAATGCAGCCGCGGCAGCCGTTCCTCGATCCAGAGCGCAACTCGGCCCACCGATGTAACGCGTCGTCCGCGCCAGAGGATGACTGCGCTTGTGATGATACCCATCACGGTAGCAATCAAAAAGCTGTTCTCGTCGGCCAATCGTGACGAGACATCGAAGAAGCCCGCGAAGGAGATGATCGCGAGAACACAGAGCGTTACGGCGACACCCCATCCCAGAGCCGATGCAGCGACGCCAAGGCCGAGCAGTTGCTGCGTTCGAGCGAGTCGTTGCCGCGCGGTCATGCCGCCGCTTCGGAAGCCGTTGGACTTTTCACCGATGCGCCACGCCCTCGAACGACAAGCTCCACCAGCGCCGCAGCGAGCGCGATTCCCAATAGCCATGGTACGAGCGGCGAACCGATCT
>JAHFCS010000021.1:445-12065 GCA_023249395.1 Gemmatimonadota bacterium | reverse complement strand
CTCGGCCAGCCGACAACGCGCATCAAAATGCGCGAAGCGCTGCACGGGATGTTCAACAGGTTCGTCGAAGACCTCAAGTTTCACGAGAAGGTCCTCGCCAAGCTGATGATGACCGAACGGAAGTTCGAGGCGGCGCTGGACGCAATCGAAACCGACGGAGTCGAACAGCTCGTCGTCCTGCTCGACGAGCCCATGATCCGCGAAGAGATCACGAACACCATCCACGACGCACTGCTCACGTATCTGCAGAAGCCGATCTCGGAGATCATCGCTGACGTCGCCTCGAGCAGCAAGGATCCGGAGGCAGGTCGAAAGCTGGCGCACACCACTGCGCCCCACATCTGGGACTGGATTCATGCCCAGCTGCCGGTGCTCGTCCAGCGCCTCGACGTTCAGGCGATGGTCGAGCGAAAGGTGATGGCGTTCAGCGTCGACAGGGTGGAGGAGATTCTGCGGTCGGTGATCGACAACGAGCTCCGCCTGATCATCATGACGGGCTACGTCCTCGGCGGAGTGATCGGGCTTGGGACCTTCCTGATCTCGCGCCTGATCGGGCTGTAGTGCCTCCGCTATTCCTGGAGCTTGACCTTGCTCAGGTCCAGGACGTCGCCGCTCGCGCCCTCGGGGACGTCCGCGTAGACAACAACAGGACGCCCTGATATTTCCGCCGTCGTCATTTGTACCGATCGGCCGGCGCCGCTGTAGGTGCGGCTGACAGCACCCGGTGGTCCCGACGACTTCACACCGTAGCGCCTCTCGACGGCCTGGCCGAGCATGTCGAAGAACTCGGAGGCGTCGAGAGCGGAATCCCAAACCGTCAACCAGACGATTCCCTCGCCGCCGGTGGTGTTGAACAGCTCGTAACGATCGCCGTCCCAGCCGGTGGCCCCGCGAACCGCCTCGTTCTGATCCTTCAGATGCTGGAAGAGAAAGAGCCGCGTCTCGAACTCGCCCAGCGAATTCTGGTATGTCGCCGTCCCCGACTTGAGCGGGGGAAGCGTGATGCTCGTCGGATTGTCCCGTTTCCCGAAGTACGCCGACGGATGGAGGATCTGCTCCGTCGAAAGCGGCATGTCCTCGTAGATCGCCTTCCCCGGGTTCCTCTCCTTGAAGTTACGCACGAATTCGGCGCCGCTGAGATAGGGAAAGATGAGCGTCTCCTGGATTACGAGCGGCGCGGCGGCAAAGACCGGCATCGAGCTCTGGTTCTCGCGAATCATCTCGCGAACCCGATCCCAGCCGCCCGGCAGATTCACCGCAACGTTATTGCTGCCGAGCATCGCCGCTATCTGCTCGTACACAGCCTGGCCCTCGAATACCGCCTGCGCGGCCGACGTGCGATCGTTCTGTCCTTCTATCTTCTGCGTCGAGTCCAGGCTGATGTACTGATCCTGGAGCGCGTGGACCAGCTCGTGAGTGATGGTGATCGACGCCGCTTCCGGTGGTGAGCCGCTCACAACGTAAAGGACTTTCGTCTTCGGATCGTAGTAGCCGACGATCTGCTCGGCGAGCAGGTCCACGAGGAATTTCTTGAGATTGAGCGAATCAGGAATCATTCCCAGCCGCTTGTAGGCTGATTCGATACCCGTGAACTCGCGCAATGACTGCGGGTCGCGGAACTGACGGGTGATGAACTCGCGGACCTGATCCTTCGATCTCGCCTCTACGCGCGGCGGAGTCTTGAATTTGAGTCCGACCGCGGCTTCGATGCGCGGAACGGTCTCCGCAACCTGCTTCCCGTAAGGTCCGGAATAGGCGGGGCGCTTCTCGCCGCGGCAGGCCATCGCGCCAGAGAGCGCAATGCACGCGGCCGCCGCCAGGCGCGCCCCACTCCGCAATTCCACCATCATGGTCGAGGGGCCGTAAGGGTTCCGGGTCGCATCGCCTGTCAAAGTCCCATAGAGCGCGTATAGCCCGAGACAATCGAGTTGCCCCAAAGCAAGGCGATCATGGCTGCCGGCGCAAGAAAAACGCCGAACGGAACCTGAGGCGGATTGAACTCCGTCTTCGCCCGGCGGGCCCGGAGCCACGCAACGGGATAAACGACCCCGAGAAAGACGACTGTCGCTATCAGGGCACCGAGGAAGATGGTCAATATGGCCCGCGCCGGGCCGACCGCAGCACCGACAACCGCCATCAGCGTCACGTCACCGAATCCCATCGCTTCCTTCTTCAGGACGAGCTCACCAAGCCAGCCGGCGATAGCGATCGCACCGGCCCCCGCGCAGGCCCCGATGAGGGCGCTGTATGCGCCGGCGAACGGTGTGCCGTCCGAGATGAATAGCGAAACGATCGCTGCGACGATCACCCACAGCAGTCCGAACGCAGTGAACCCGTCTGGAATCAGGTAGTGCTTCGCGTCAGTGATGGCGATCCCGAGAAGAATCGTGGCAAACACCGCCACTCGGAGTGCGGTGAATGTCAGACCGTAGTGGAGATAGCACGCCAGCCAGATGAGGCCAACGACGAGCTCGACGAGCGGATACTGGATCGAGATGGGCATTCCGCAGCCGCGGCACTTTCCGCGGAGTGCGACCCAGCTCACTAGCGGAATGTTCTCGAACGCGGTGATCTGTCGCTCGCATTTCGGGCAGCGTGATCGCGGCCTGACGATTGAAAGACCCTCAGGCCACCGGGAGATGCACACGTTGAGGAACGAGCCGAAGCAGGCGCCAACAACGAAACTGTAGATCGCCCACAGGCTGACCATTATTTCCTCAGTTGAAATAGAAGAATTCCCGTCGCGACAGCCACGTTCAGGGATTCGACCGATGGAGCGATTGGAAGCGAAACAGCAGCACTCGCTCGCTCGCGCACCGAAGACGACACACCGGCCCCTTCGTTTCCAACGGCAAGCGCCAGCCGCTCGGGCGCTGACACCGAGTCGACGGGCGAGCCATCCGCATCGGCTGCCCAAAGTGGAACCGACTCCGCGTCGAGGAACTCAAACAGCTCTTCGGCAGTAGTATGGAACGCCATGTGATGGAAGTGCGCTCCCATCGCCGAGCGTACAACCTTCGCGTTCCAGAGATCGACGGTCCCGGGGAGGGCGACGGTAGCGTCGGCGCCAAGCGCGGCGGCCGTGCGGACGATGGTGCCGACGTTTCCCGGATCCTGAAGCGCATCGAGGACGAGCAGCCGGAATGGCGTTCTGCCTGAGAGCTCAACGAGAGACCGCACGGGGATCTTCGCTATCGCCAGGATTCCCTGAGGCGACTCCGTCTCGGCCGCGCTCCTGAATTCGGCCTCGTTGACCGCGGAATGCTCGATTGCCGTGCCGGCGATCTGAGCAAGCAACTCGCGGCCTCGGGGAGCCTCGGCGAGCTGCGGGGCCGACAGGATGCCGCGGACAGTGAGCGGAGACTTTAGAAGCTCCTCAACGGCCCGGACACCTTCGACAACGAAAAACCCTTGGCGCTCGCGGGATTTACGCCGCCTGAGGTCGCGAGCGAACGTCAGTAGTCTCAAGCAAAGCCTCTCGGATGACGCTTGGAATGGGACTTGCCTTTCGAGTGGGAAAGCAATCTACCGCAGGAGTTCAAATGAAACGAATTTTTATCCCGTTTGCGCTGATAATCGGGGCAACAGCATGCGGCATCTCGACCCAGCAGGAAGTTCAGATGGGTCAGGAAGAGGCCGCCCAGATAAATCAGCAGCTGCCGCTCGTGAGGGATGCCGAGATCAATCGCTACATCAACCTGCTCGGCGACCAGATCGCATCACGTACCAGTCGCGCCGATCTCGACTGGCGGTTCTACGTCGTCGATGCCGCCGAGGTCAATGCGTTTGCTGTGCCCGGCGGCTACGTCTACGTCAACCGCGGACTGGTCGAGCGAACCGACCGGATGGACGAGCTCGCTGGAGTCCTCGGCCATGAAATCGGCCACGTTGTGCTGCGTCACACGGTCAAGCAGATGGAGAAGATGCAGGGAGCAAACATTGGTGTCACCCTCGCATGCGTGCTGACCAATGTCTGCAACAGCGGGCTCGCGCAGGCGGGTATCAACATCGCAGGCACGGCGGTGTTCGCCAAGTTCAGCCGGGGCGATGAGGCGGAGGCCGATGCTCAGGCCGTGAAGAACACCGTTGCGGCGGGCATAGATCCACACGGTGTCATCACGATGTTCGAGAAGCTGATCGCCGAGCGAAAGAGCCGTCCGGACGCAGTCTCGGCGTTTTTCGCGACGCACCCAGGTGAGGAAGACCGCATCGTGGCAGCCCAGGCGGAGATCAATAAGTACCCTGCGAGCTCGCTTCGAAATCTGACAACGAATACGACCAACTATAACAGCTTCCGTGCGCGCATTCGCTCGCTGCCGCCCTCACCTCCGCCGCGCGCGCAGTAAGGGCAGTTAGTTCGTAGTCCGCAGTTAGTTCGTAGTCCGCAGTTAGTCCGTAGTCCGCAGTTAGTTCGTAGTCCGCAGTTAGTTCGTAGTCCGCAGTTGTAGTTGAAGGATGCGTCGCCTCACCCGGTGGCGCATCTTTCATTTCATGCACGTTGCGCTCACAATCGCCGGCTCCGACTCGGGCGGAGGTGCCGGCATACAAGCCGACCTCAAGACGTTTCACCAATTCGGCGTCTTCGGCACTTCGGCGATCACTGCCATAACCGCACAGAACACTCTTGGCGTCACGCGCTGGGAACCGGTTTCGCCCGAGCTCCTCCAGGCACAGATCGTTGCCGTCGCGGGCGATCTCTATCCCGCGGCGGTCAAGAGCGGGATGCTCGGCAACATCGCCCTCATCCGCATTGTCTCCGAATCGCTGACCCGGTTCGACTTTGGGCCCTACGTTTTCGATCCCGTGCTCGTTGCAACCAGCGGCGATCTTCTCCTCGAAGACGACGGAGTAATTACCATGCGAGAGGAGCTGGTGCCGCTGGCGACTCTCGTCACCCCGAATACCGAGGAGGCCTTTGCCCTGACCGGGGAGCGCGTCACGGACGATGCTTCGATGCGACTTGCCGCCGAGCGCCTCGTTGCGCTAGGCGCGAATGCAGCTCTCGTGACGGGCGGCCATTTCCCCGGCCTCGACAGTACGGTTGTCACCGACGTGCTGTATGACGGGGAGTTCACCGTCTTTTCGCATCCGAGGCTGGCCACCTCCAGCACACACGGCAGCGGGTGCACGCTGTCGGCGGCGATCGCCGCGCTGCTCGCGGCGGGGACTCCCCTCAGAGAGGCTGTCCAGCGGGCGATCGACTACGTACACGCGGCAATCGAGACCGCTCCATCGCTCGGCAGCGGGCATGGCCCGCTCAATCACTTCGCTCGCGGAAGCTCGGTGACGAAGGCTCGCACCAGCGATTGAAAGCGCTCCGCCGCCCTGGCGGTGACGGCGAGAACGTCAGAATGCAGAACCGGAGCCTTGCTCATGCCCGACGCGGCGTTGGTGATGCAGCTCACGCCCGCCGCGCGCATTCCCATCGCGCGCGCGACGATCACTTCCGGAACAGTGGACATTCCCACCGCGTCGGCGCCCAGCCTCTCCAGCATCCTCACCTCCGCCCGGGTCTCGAACGACGGGCCTGTGAGACACGCATACACACCCTCTTTCATGCCAATGCCCAGCTTCTTCGCAGCGGCTCGGAGCGATTCGCGCAGTGCGGCGTCGTACGGCTCGCTCATGTCGGGAAAGCGCTCGTCCCCTTCCTGCACGGGGCCGATGAGCGGATTGGTGAATGTGAGGTTCAGATGATCCTCAATGATCATCAGGTCGCCGGGAGCGAGGTCACTCCTGATTCCCCCCGCGGCGTTGGAGACGAAAAGAATCCCCGCTCCGAGCGCGTGCATCACTCTCACCGGGAACGCAGCGAGCGCGGCCGGGTGACCTTCGTACACGTGGAATCTTCCGGCGAGTGCGAGGACAGCTCGACCGCCGAGCTTCCCCGAGACGACTGAGCCTGCATGGCCGAGAACGGTTGGCTCGGGGAAGTCCGGCACGTCCGCAAATGGGACACGGACGGCATCCTCGATGTCGTCGGCGAGACCTCCGAGTCCCGAGCCGAGGATGATTGCAATCTCCGGCTCGATGTCACCGATTCGCCTGCGCACCGCGTCGGCCGACCGCATCGCCGCGTCCCTCGAGTAAAGGGAGATCATTCTTCCTCCTCGCTCATCGTATCGAGCTCCGCGGATACCTGCGCCAGAAGCTGCATCCGCTGCTCCCACGGAAGAAAGGCGCTCTCGAAACCATTGAGGGCCAGCGTGCAGAGCTCGTCGAATGTGAAGTCGAGATACTTGGCGGCGTAGAGGAACTCATCGGTCAGCGTCGTGTCGCTCATCAGGCGGTTGTCGGTGTTGAGTGCGACGTTCATTCCGCGGTCGAAGTACGCCCTCAATGGATGCGCCTCGTATGAGCTCGCTGCGCCTGTGTGGACGTTGCTCGTGAGACAGATCTCGACTCCGATCCTGCGGTCGTTGACGTATTGCGTGAGGCCGGGATTCTCTATCAGCCGCGTGGCGTGTCCGATTCTGTCGGCGCAGCACGAGTGTACTGCCTGGCTCACCGACTGCCATCCGTCGCCCTCGCCGGCGTGTACCGTCACCGCGAGATTGTTTTCTCTCGCGTATGCAAAAGCCATCGCGTGCGCCGAGGCGGGAAAGCCGAGCTCGCCGCCCGCGAGATCGAAAGCGACGACGCCGCGGTCGCGGTACGCCACCGCCAGCCTGGCAAGCTCCAACGATACCATCGGCGAGAGCTGCCTGAGCGAGCACACGATCGAGCGGGCGATTATCCCGAAGTCGGCCTCCGCCCTCGCCACTCCCCGGAGCTGGGCCTCGAGCGCCTCGGCCGCCGACAGCTTCAGCCTCGAGTTCAGAATCGGTGCGTTCCGCACCTCGATGTACCGCACGCCGTCCTTCGCGGCGTCTTCGACCAGCTCGTAGGCGACCCGCTCGACGGCGTCCGCCGTCTGGAGAACGGAGACCGTGACCTCGAAGCGGGCGAGGTATTCCTCCAGCGTCTCGGCGTCGGCGAGCATGTAGTCGCGAAGCTCTTCCGGCGTTTTCGCCGGCAGCGGCACGCCGTACTCGCGGCCGAGCTCGATCAGCGTCGCCGGTCTCACCGATCCGTCGAGATGGCAATGCAGCTCTGCTTTCGGCAGCCGGCGGAGTTTATCGGACGTCAGCATCCACGATTCTATCGAATCGACTGATAAAGTTGAAGCTCGCCGCCCTAGTCGGGTCGGTCCCGGCGAACCGCGACAACGCGGAGGATGGCCCCGCCATGGAGCGGGGCGTCCGATGCTATCGGGAGTCCGCGGCTGTCAGTGACCGCTCGGGAGCCGGCACGCACGTCCGAGGCGAGCGCAGCGTCGGCGATCTCTATTGCATCGATCACCTTCGCCGATCTCGGAACATCGACCGCACAGGAGTCGACGTAGACGCGGTAGCTCGCGTCGGCGCTCATTGCGTGATGAAGATTCGCGCTTCCGTCGGAGCGCGTACCGGCGACGGCAGTGTCTTCATGTACACGACGAGAGCGTCGAGGTCGACGATGTTGAGCGGCCTTACTCGCGCTCCCTCGGGCGGTCCGAGGTTGTCGCCGCCGGTGACCATGAAGTCGTTGACGATGACGTCGTAAATCGCGCCCTCGGCGAGGGTGCGGCCGGCCGGGAACGTCAGCGAGACGATGCGCATTCCCTTCGGCAGCTCGGGATTGTATCCGATCGTCACGCCGCTCACGTGAGCTCGCATCTCGTCACCCGCGACCAGGCGCTCCAGGTAATCCTTGAGCTGCGATCCGGTCATCTTGATGCTGTAGAGGGTGTTGCCGAAGGGCTGAATCTCGAAGAGCGATCCGTAAGTCGCTGTGCCGGGGCGGAGGTTCGCGCGAATCCCGCCGTTGTTCATGATCGCGATGTCACCCTTCCCCGCCCACCGCTGGGCGTCGGCGATGAGATTCCCGAGCGGATACTGCGCGCCATCGCGATCGAGCGGCACCGCGACGTTCGCCACCTTCCTGTTGACCAGCGCCGCGACGCTTGACGTCGCGGCCTTGACGACTGAGTCGGGACGCGCTTCCGGCACGATCGCGGAATCGACAACGTCGCGAACTTCCTCGTACGGCGCGCCAGCCGGCTTTCCATCCGCCAGCGGAATGTCGATCACCGCCACCGCTCGCCCGCTCGAGCGCGCCTGCACGATCGGGATTCCCTTCACTGCGTAATCGATGAGCGTGTGCGTGTGGCCGCTCACTATCGCGTCCACCTTCTCGGTGAGATTTCGCGCGAAGTCCACGATCTCGCCGGTGCAGCCGGCGGTACCGCTGGCATTGCAGAAGGCTCCCGCATGCGCGATGACGATAATTACGTCCGCTCCGGCGGCCCGCAGCGCCTTTGCGCGGGCGCTGACGATCGGTGCCGGATCGTCGAAGCGAAGACCGACGACGTTCGCGGCTCGCGTCGTGGTCGGTGTGGAGACCGTGGAGAACCCGATCACGCCGATCTTCGTCTTGCCGCGTGTGATCAGCGTGTCATCGCGGATCCACGGCACGTCGCGGCCGTCGGAGTATCTCACGTTGGCGCCGAGGATGGCGTACCGTGCATCGCGCATCCGGGCGCGGAGCGTGTCCGTCCCCCAGTCGAACTCGTGGTTACCTAGTGCGGCGGCCGCGTATCCCAGCAAGTTGTAGAGGGTCACCACCGGCCGGCCGAACGCCAGGTTCGACGCGGGCGTGCCCTGGAACATGTCGCCGCCGTCGAGGAGAAGCGTCTCGCAGCTCGGTGAACACTCCTGACGCGCAGAGTCGATCACCGCCGCCACAAACGCTGCTCCGCCGCGCATGACGCCGCCGCCATCGGCGCGCGGCTCGAGCGCGCCATGGAAATCATTCGTCGCAATGATGCGAAGGCGCGGCGTTCCAGGAACGAGTGGGGTCGCTCGCGGAGTCCCGCCGGCCGCGACAGCGGGCGGCGAAGGCGGGGTGGAATACACAAGCCGCCAGTTTGGCGTGAAGTAGTCCTCTGGCCTCATTACGTTCCGCGTGCTGACTTCGTCCACAAGAAGCTGGCGAATGTCCTGCTGCCGGTCGTACACCACAGGCGCGCCGCGCAACATCGAGTATCCGCCCCCACCAGTCTGCCGGTAGTTGTTCAGCGCCATCGTGTAGCTGTCGCCGTCAGTCACCGGACGACCCTTCACCGTGAGCGACGTGATGCGCGACCCGAGGGGACGCGTGATGTCCATCGTGTAGTCGGCGCCGGCGACGATGTCGAAGTTGAAGCCCGGGATCTGCGGGTCGGTTACCGGCTGCGGGCCCGATGGTGACGTCTCCACTCCCTTGTAGTAGCGGCTGCTGAACTCGAGATAGTCTCGTAGCTGCCTGCCCGTAATTCTCACGGCGCGGAGCGTGTTGTCGTACGGGTAGAGTCGCGACAGCTCGGCGACGGTGACCGGGCCGGCGTCGAGGCTCGCGTCGAGTGCAAAGGCGGCGGTGGAAGCCAGATCGGACCCAGCAGCGTTCCGCTCCGTCTCCAGTATGAGATCGATGAGCGGAGTGTCCTTGAGGCGTGCCGAGTCGCCTCGCCACGCAACCGGCGTCGAGCCAATCGGGTTGTTCGCGTAAGCGACGGTGCGTCGGTGATTCCCATCCGCGACAGCGAGCACGGTCGCCTGCTCTGCGTGACCGAGGGCGCGGATGATCTCTCCGTGCGACTCGGCAACGCGCCACCGGCCCGCATTGCGAACGACGTTCAGGTGTGCGACGCCGACGCTCGTCGCCCAGTTCTTCGGCTGCATCAGCAGCGTGCCGCCGATCTTCACTTCACGCGCTTCCTTGTGCGAGTGCCCGTACACGACGAAATCGATTCCCGATATCTCGCGCGCGATGCGGGCGGCGACGTTTTCGCCCGGAAGTCCAGTAGATACCGTGTGGTAGCTCGCCGGCTCATCGAAGCCGGAATGAACGGTCACCAGAACGATTTCGGCGCCGGCGGCTTTTGCTTCCTGCACCGCCTGGCGAACAGCGGGAATGATGTCACCGAGCGTCACTCGACCGCGAACGTTGTCGGCGTCCCACACCATAACGCCGGGTGTCGTCGCTCCGACGATGCCGAGCTTTACACCCTGCCGGTCAATTATCGTCCAGGGACGAAAGGCGTGGGATCCATCCGGACGGTAGGTATTGGCCGACAGGAACGGAAAGCGCGCCTGGCTCACCGCTCGCTCGAGATACGGCAGTCCGTAGTCGTAGTCGTGATTCCCGATTGCAGCCGCATCGTACTTCATGACATTCATCGCTGCGATGATCGGATTCACTGGCTCCTCCGCCACCCGCGCAGCGACGTAAGCGAATGGATTCCCTTGTAGCAGGTCACCGGCGTCAACGAGAATCACTCGGCCCGGATTGGCTGCCCTCACCGAATCCACGATCGTTGCGGCCCGCGTCAGTCCTCGCGTTGATTCGGCCGAGTCGGCATAGTAGTCCCAGCCGCGAACCCGTCCGTGGACGTCTGTGGTCGTGACGACGAGAATTTCGCGGCTGTTGCCGGGAACCGCTGCACCCGAGCCGACCGACGAGCCTCCGGCGCATGCTGAAGCGGCGATCATCGCTCCGAACAGCAGCAACACCCAACGTGGCATGATCTCTCTATTGTTCATTGCGCCAACACAGTCTTAAGTTCAAACGTTTCCGGCACCTGAAACTGGGTAGATCACAAATATGCTAGCGCGTCTTCGGCTCGTTCGTCTTGACATGGAGTGGCACGCTTTCGCGCGGTCCATTGGACTTGTAGCGCGCTTGAGCGCGTTGTAAACTGTGTGCCCCTGAGTAGATGTCGCAAGTTTTCCACATTCTTCGTCGCGCATGAGAATCAGGAATCTGCTCTGGGGCGCTCTCGCTTCCGGAGCGCTGATGGTCTCCGGGAGTTGCAAGGACGTCGCCGGGCCGCCTCCGGTCGAGAGCATAAGCGTCTCGGAGTCGTCGCTCGATCTCGTCCCGGGCGAGAGCGCGCACCTGACGGTCGTAACGAAGGATATTGGCGGCGTCGTCCTGGTCCGCCCCGTAACCTGGAGCTCCTCCGCGCCACAGGTTGCGACCGTTGACAACGGTGTGGTCGGCGCCGTCGGTCCCGGCAGTGCGACGATTTCCGCGGCGGTCGAGGGCAAGAACAGCACCGTCAGCGTTAACGTCGAAGACGGAGGCCTGCTCGTGCCGGCCGGCGGGACGATATCCGCCGTCGGCGGCATCGTACAACTCGCATTCCCGGCAGCCACAGTCGTCTCCACCGCGCGACTGACCGTCCGAGCAGCGGAGAACTACCCGCTCAACAGTCGCCTCGTTCGTCGCTCGGCATTCGAGCTTCGCAGCAACACTCCCTCAGGGAATTTTGCGCAGCCGGCCGTGCTCATGATCCGCTACGATCTCGCCGATATCGGGTCGAGCCCCGAGGACGGGCTGGCTCTCTACCACGCGGTCGGTAATGGCTGGGAGCTGCTGGGAGGGAGCAGCGTCGACAAGACTGCGCGCATCGTTTCCGGACGTGTGCTCGGCGCGGGAGTCTACGCCATTCTCCTTCAGGCGAACATTGCCACAATCGAGGTCTCACCCAGCATCGCAACGTTGCGCGTTCGCGAGAAGAGAACCTTCTCCGCCGTTCCGCACGACGCCGATGGCGCGA
>JAHFCS010000021.1:0-435 GCA_023249395.1 Gemmatimonadota bacterium | reverse complement strand
GGCGCGACTTTGACCGGAAGGAAAATCGACTGGAGCAGCAGCAATGCGGCGATCGCGAGCGTAGACGCTTCGACCGGCGAGGTGACAGCGGTAGCTCCAGGCACCACTGAGATCGTCGCGACGTCGGAGGGGGTGTCGGCTCGTGCCGGCATCACGGTCACGCCAGGCGCTGCCGCGCAAATGACGCTCGACCAGGGCGACGGCCAATCGGGTCTGCCCGGAACAACATTGGCCACCGCGCCCTCGGTCATCGTCACCGATCTGGATGGATTCCGCGTCGAGGGAGAGAGCGTCACCTTCTCGGTGACAAGCGGCGGCGGAGCCGTTACCGGTGCCGCAGCGACGACTGACGCGAACGGCGTCGCCAGAGTGGGAGGCTGGACTCTTGGCAGTACTCCCGGACCAAACACGCTCGCTGCAACCTCCGGCAGTCTC
>JAHFCS010000375.1 GCA_023249395.1 Gemmatimonadota bacterium | reverse complement strand
GTCGTCCGATGCCGCGCGCTCCATCACGTACCGGTGAGCGTACCGGGCGTAGCAGTAGGCGCAGCCGAACGCGCATCCGACGTAGGGATTGACGGACCAGTAGCCCATCCCTGTCGTCTCCGGCCCGTTGAGAACGTTCTTCGCCGGAGATCCGTAATACCTGATGTCCTTCTGGATTCCGACTACCGGCAACACCCGCGCGTCGCGCTCGAACGCCTCGCCGAACAACGCTGTCTGGTCGAAGCGCGGCCGTGCTGACCTCTTTCGTCTTCCCGCGTTCATGACCCGAATATAACCCGAAGCGGCGACAGGGCGCGAGGGATGCCATATTTTTGCGTCGATGACAGAGCTTCTTTCGGATATCGCGATCCAGCGCGAGCTGGGGAGTCTGAACGGCTGGGCGAGGCGTGGGTCCGCGATCGTGAAGACCTACCAGTTCAGGTCTTTTCCCGAAGGAATCGGGTTTATCGGACGTGTCGCGGAAATGGCGGAAGCGGCAAACCACCATCCGGACATCGACATCCGCTACACGAAGATCATCTGCTCACTGAGCACTCACGACTCGGGCGGAATCACGCAGAAGGATCTCGATCTTGCGCGCGCGATTGACGCCGTGCAGGAAGCTTAGCTCCGCCGGCCGCCCAGAACTCTCAGAAGCCCAAGAAAAAGGTTGAGCAGATCGAGGTAGATCTGCACCGCCGCGCCGACGTACTCGTCGGGACCGAACACGTTGCGGATGCGCCACGTGTCGAAGACGAGCAGCCCGCTGAACACGAGCACTGTGACTCCGGCGAGCCAGAGGTCCATCGCCGGATTGCGGAAGAACATGTTGAGGATCATGGTGCCGATCAGCACCCAGAGTCCCACCATGAAGAAGCTTCCCCATGCGCTGAAGTCGCGCCGCGAGACGAAAGCGTAGAGGGTGAGGACACCGAACGCGCCGATCGTGAGCATCGCCGCCTGAGTGATGAGCCCGGGTTGTGCCCGGCCGTAGATGTAGAGCAGCGGCGAGATGAACACGCCCTCGACAAGCGTGAACAGCAGCACGAGGCCGATGTTGGCGGGGAACGCGTTCCTTGCGCGCATCGCGAGGAGGAGCGGCGCGAAGGTGCATGCCATGGCGATGAAGGGGTGCACCGCGACCGCCTGCATCAGCTGCGGCTGCGACAGCGCAAATGTCGCCCCGGCGACAGTGCAGAGGACGCTTACGAAGACGAGGGCGTACGTGCGCCGGACGAGCGTTGCGCGCTCTGCCCCGGTGCGTACGAGAACCCCGGCGGGGAATGGAACTCCCATCTGATGGCTCCGATTTGATATGAAAGGCGCGGGTCCGTGACGC
This sequence comes from Gemmatimonadota bacterium, assembly GCA_023249395.1. Taxonomy (GTDB): domain Bacteria; phylum Gemmatimonadota; class Gemmatimonadetes; order Gemmatimonadales; family Gemmatimonadaceae; genus UBA4720. The sequence continues at coordinate 1,982 of JAHFCS010000375.1, read as the reverse complement.
GCGCAATCATACTACACCGAAGTACGCGGGTTGGTCACCGGTGCAGAAGGGTTTTTTCTAGTCCGGCTTCAGCGCAACGGTGCCGTCGCGGGGAGTCCTGCCGGCAATCGCACCCGCCTGGAGCCGCTGGATGGCCCCCGGAAGCTCGGTGATCCGATCGAGGTAGAGAGCCGGATCATAGGGCCTCAACTGGTTCCTGGTAAACGGACCCCAGAGCGCCGCGATTGTCGTCACACCGGCGGCATTGCCTGACTTGATGTCGTGAGGCGAGTCGCCGACGAATACCGTCTCATGCGCCTCGTATCCCAGCTCGGCGAGTGCCATCCTCACCGGGTAGGGATCGGGCTTGTGTACCGTGCACGAGTCCGAGCCGATCAGCGTCTTCATGTAAACGTCGATGCCGGTGCGCTTGAGACCGCGCTCCATCATCTCGTTGCTCTTGCTGGTCACCACGCCCATTGGGTGACCCCAGTTGTAGAGCTGCTCGAGCGTCTCGAGAACTCCGTCGTATGCGGTGGTGAGCTTGTCGTGGTGTCGTCGCTGGTAGTCGCGATAACGGCCGACGAGGGCTTCGGCCTCCTCGTCGGATTCGACGAACCCGCGGAGCTGGTCGGCGAGTGGAGTCCCGATTCCCGATATCCATTCCTCTTCGGTCGGCGCGCGACCTTCGAAGCCATCGAACGCATGCCGCACCGAAGCAAGGAGCAGTCCGATCGAGTCGATCAGAGTTCCATCGAGGTCGAAAAGCACAGCGTAGCGGCGTTCAGCGCTCATTGTGGCAACCTAATCCTCACACGGTACCATGAGCAGTGGCGAGGGCCACCACCCACCACGATATTAGAAAGACGATGTCAACGTCCCCGCGTTCTGCATTCAGGCGGCTGCTCGACGAGACCGGCACTGTTGACCAGGTCGGAATCGACGAGCGCGTCGCCAAGTTTACCACCCGAAGCATCAAGAAGAAATCAAAGCTCTGGGGTCTCACGACCGCGGTCTCGATGGTGGACCTCACCACCCTCGAGGGAAAGGACACTCCAGGAAAAGTCCGCTCGCTCTGCCAGAAAGCCCGTCATCCAAGTGACGATCCGGAGGTGCCGCCGGTTGCGGCGGTCTGCATCTATCCGTTTCTGGTAAAGCACGCCCGCAAATGGCTGGCTGACACGCCGATAAAGGTGGCATCGGTCGCGACCGGATTTCCTTCCGGGCAGAGCCCTCTCAAGCTGAGGATCGCCGAAGTGAAGCAGGCAGTCGCCGACGGCGCTGACGAGGTGGACATGGTCATCAATCGCGGGCTCTTCCTCGCCGGCCACCTCGACGCGGTACAGGACGAGATCTCGGCGGTCGTTGAAGCGTGCGGCGACGCGACGCTCAAGGTGATCCTCGAGGTGAGCGAGCTGGAGAGCTTCGACAACATTCGCGCAGCCTCCTTCTTGGCGATGCGTGTGATTCGCGAGGGCGACTTCATCAAGACGAGCACCGGCAAGGCTTCGGGTGCGGCAACTCTCTCCAATACCCAGGTGATGCTCGAGGCGATCCGCGACCATTACCTCGCGACTGGCGTGGCAATCGGGATGAAGCCGGCGGGGGGAATCAGGAACGCCAAGCAGGCGCTGCACTATCTCGTCGCGGTGAAGGAGACATTGGGTGATGCGTGGCTCAACTCGAGCCGCTATCGTTTCGGCGCCAGTTCGCTGCTCAACGATCTCCTGCGGCAGATACAGAAGGAAAAGACGGGCGCGTACCAGGCGCCGTACTACTTCACCGAAGCGGCGGAGAGCTACTGATGGCGACGTCAAAAACCAGGGCGCGCTCCCAGCCGGCAGCTAATGATGCGCGTACCGCGCGGAGCGGGCCTAATGGCGCGGGCGGGATTCGCGACCAGCTTATCGCGTCGGGACGCGTAGGCTCGATTCCGCAGCTCATCTTCGGCGATCTGTGGGAATACGATCCGGCTCCCGAGTCCGCCGATCCGAAGATCGAGC
>JAHFCS010000374.1 GCA_023249395.1 Gemmatimonadota bacterium | reverse complement strand
CTCGATGCGCCGCACGTTCCTCGCCCCGTTGGTGATGCTCCAGGAGAGAGCCGAAGCGAGCCGGCGGTCCCTGCTGCTTGACCAGCAGCGGACCGCCGTTCGTGACAGCGTTGCGCTCCGTGCGATGACTGTCACCGGTCTCGAAAACGAGAACGACAAGCTCCGCAAGCTGATCGGCCTCGGTGCGCGCCTCAAGTGGGGGTTCATCGCCGCCGAAGCGATTCACGGCCGCGGTGTGCGCGACGTGACGACGATGACGCTTACCGCCGGATCGACTGCCGGAATACGCCGCCTGAGCCCCGTCGTTTCTCCCGAGGGCGTGGTCGGGATGGTAACAGATGTCGATCCGACGATGAGCCAGGCGATGATCTGGACGCATCCCGATTTTCGCGTGAGCGCGATGTCGGAGGACGGCAGCGCATTCGGTATCGTCCAGGCCCACCAGGCAAGCGCCACGAGCGGATATCTGATGGAGCTTCGCGGAATTCCGTTTCGCACCGCGCTCAAGCCCGGCACCCTCATCGTCAGCTCCGGACTCGGCGGCGTATGGCCGCGCGGGATTCCGATCGGAAGGGTGCTCGAAGAAGTGAAGACATCCGAAGGATGGGCGCGAACGTACCTCATCAAGCCGGCCGTATCTCCAGCGGATGTCGGAACGGTGATGATTCTCCGTACAGACCGGGTGAACAAGGAATTCCAGAATGTGTGGGCGAGTGTCACCGGCGCTGAGGAAGCGGCAAAGCGGATCGTGGTCGCGGGCGACTCGGCGGCAAGGGTTGCTGCACTCGCCGAGGCAGCAGCGCGTCGTGCGGCGCTCGACACGACGGTGCGGGATACGACGGCCGGTGGTCAGGTTCCGGGCGGCCTGCCTCCCGAGCTCCGTCCCGATACGTTGACAGCTCCAGCAGCGGGTGGCGTGAACCCTGCTACAGCCGATTCGGCGGCGCGGGCGGCGGCGCGCAGAGCTGCGAGGCGAGCGGCTGCGCGGCGCGACTCGGTGGCGCGACTCGACTCGGCGCGCCGCGATTCAATACGACGTGACTCGCTGGTGCGCAGTCCAACCAGAGGCAACTGATGACACTTGGCGGGACAGTGCGCGCCGTTATAACGTTCGTAATACTTGTACTGCTGCACTACACGCTGCGTCCGCTGCTCGGGTGGCGCGCTCCGATGGATTTCCTGGTTCTTGCCTTGTTGCTCGCTTCGATTCGCGTTCGTCCCGCCGCCGCCGCTCTCGTCGGCCTCCTCATGGGACTGGTCGCAGATTCGCTGACGCCTGAATCACTCGGCGCCGCCGCAATAGCGATGACTATTGTCGGCTACGTCGCTTCGTGGCTCAAGGCGGTGTTCTTCGCTGATAACCTCGCCCTCAACGCGTTCTTCTTTTTCCTCGGCAAGTGGTCGTTCGACGTGATCTACTTCGTCGTCGAGCAACGCCTGGGCGGCATCGAGCTCGTGCAGCAGCTGCTTCTCTGGTCGCCTCTCTCGGCAGCCGCGACCGCCGTGGCGGGAATTCTCCTTTTGCTGATCATGCGGCCGATGCTCGAGCCCGCACGGGTATGAGCTTCCATCCGAACGACATCGCTCGCCGAACACAGTTCAGCTCGTTCGCGCTCGCCGCAGGCTTTGTCCTCCTGCTCGGGGCGTTCTTCCGGACACAGGTATTACAGCAGAAATCGTATGCGTTGCAATCGGAGGAGAACCGCCTTCGGCCGATTCCTCTGCCGGCCCCGCGCGGGATCATCTACGACCGGCACGGCCAGATAATCGCCGAGAATCTCCCGGCGTACTCGGTGTCGCTCATTGCGCAGAGCGAGGACTCGTTGAGAGCGACTCTCAAGGTGCTTTCGCCGACGCTGCAGCTCACCGACGCCGACATCACGGCGGCGATCAGACGGTTCCGTCGCGCTCCCACGCGCCCGACGGTGATTCTCGCCGACGCATCGATCGACGTGATCTCGGTGCTCGAGGAGCACCGCATCGATTATCCACGCCTGATCATCCAGTCGGTTCCGAAGCGATACTACCCCGACGGTCCGGCGGTTGCCTCCTTCGTCGGCTACACTGGCGAAATTACCGAGGATGAGCTGAACAAGCCCGAGTTCGTCGGATACAAACCGGGCCAGGTCATCGGAAAGGGAGGACTGGAAAAACAGTACGAGGGCGAGCTGCACGGCCGGGAGGGCGTGCGTTACGACGAGGTCGATGCGCGCGGCCGTCCGGTGCGTGGCGTCGGTCCGCGCCCCGACGAGGATCCTGTTGGAGCGCCGGCGCTCAAGACAAACATCGATCTCGACCTTCAGAAGTTCATGGTGTCGGTGTTCGGCGACTCGCTGCAGGGCGGTGCCATCGCTCTCGATCCCAAGACCGGCGGCGTTCTCGCGCTCTACAGCGCTCCGAGCTTCGACCCCAACCGTTTTACTGGAGGGATTCCTCCGGAGTACTGGAAGCAGCTCAACACCGACCCGCGGCGCCCTCTATTCAACAAGGTCATCCAGGGTACATATCCGCCAGGGTCAACGTGGAAGCTCGCCACGGCAACGCTCGGTCTCGAGCAGGGACTGGTGACGATAAACTCGCACATGCCGATCTCATGCTCGGGCGGCCTCCAGTACGGCCGCCGGTATTTTCGCTGCTGGGAGAAGCGCGGCCACGGAAGCCTGAGTTTGTCGGGAGCTATCACACATTCGTGTGACGTGTTCTTCTATCAGCTCGGCCTCAAGATCGGGCTGGCGCGGCTCGTCGCAGGCGGAGTCGATCTTCAATTCCGCGAGCGATCAGGGATAGATCTGCCCAACGAGTACAAGCCGCGCTTTCCCGCGCGCGATGTGAAAGCCTACTACGACAGGCTGTTTGGGCCGCGCAACTGGAGCAACGCCGAGACGCTCAACCTCGCGATCGGTCAGGGGGCGAATTCCCAGACAGTAGTGAACATGGCGAAGTTCTACACGGCGCTTGCGACGGACGGATCAGCATCGAAGCCGGAGCTCGTCGCGCGAAATCCTGAGCGCAAGCAGATCATGACGCTGTCATCCGCGCAGATTACCGGGCTGCGCGAGGCGATGGCGGGCGTCACTTCTGCCGGAGGCACTGCGGCATCGGCGGGCATTCAGGGCCTCGTCATCGCGGGGAAGACGGGCAGCGCGCAGAACACCGAGAATCCCGATAAGGATCACGCCTGGTTCGTCGGCTTCGCACCGGCTGAGAATCCGAAGATCGTCGTCGCCGTCTTTCTCGAGTTCGGAATCCACGGCTACCTGGCCGCCCGTGTAGCCTCGAAGATCATCGGCTCCTACACCCATGCGACTCCGGTAGAGCTCCTCG
>JAHFCS010000373.1 GCA_023249395.1 Gemmatimonadota bacterium | reverse complement strand
CCCAGCTTCACGCGCCCGCTCGAGCCGCGCAATGTCGTCACGCGCACCGATCGCTCGCTGTTCATGGAGCGGACGGAGGTCCGGTCGAAGGGAGCCAATTCACACCTCGGACATCTGTTCGACGATGGCCCGGCGCCGACCGGTCTACGCTATTGCATGAACTCCGCTGCGATGCGGTTCATTCCGGTCGCACGGCTGGCCGCTGAAGGTTACGGAAAGTACCTGCCTCTATTTCAGAAGCAGGCGAAGCAGTAGGGAGGAACAACCACTGCGAACTGCGAACTAACTGGGGACCGCGAACCCCGCGCGAAGGAAGATCGGCGCGTCCACACGCCGGGGGCGCATCGGATCGCCCCACTCGGCCGCGAGATCGGATTCGAGGCGTTCGAGCGCAGCCGTTCCATTCTCAGCGACGTACCGCGCCGTCGCCGACCAGCTCCGCACGTATCCCATCAGGGCAGGAAGCGAGCATTCGCGAACGAGCCTGAATTCCGGCGTCGCTATCTCGGCGAAGGGAAATGAAATCGTGCTGTAGCCGTCGAGCAGCAGCTGGCGCTCGGGAAGCCAATACGACTCGATCGTTCCCCGATTGTAGGCATGGAGAATTTGCTTGAGCTGTGGAGTGTCGAGGATTGGATCGCCGTAGCCCCAGACCGCAATCGCTCCGCCGGGCGCGATGACCCGCTTCGCCTCATTGAAGAATGCGTCCGCGTCGAACCAATGCAGCGCCTGCGCCGCGGTCACGAGATCGACTGACTCGTCGGGGAGGCCGCTCGACTCGGCAGTGGCGATGCGGAATTCGATCCCCGGCCGGGGTTCGGCGCGCGCCAGTTGTTCAGGACTGGCGTCAGTGGCCACGACGCCGTCGAAGTATTTCGCGAGTCCCCGCGCCGCCTGGCCGTTCCCTGTCGCGCAGTCCCAGGCGACCCGGTGGAATCGCGGGAGACCGGACACGAACTCGAACAGCGCGCCGGGATACTCCGGCCGGTATGCGGCGTAGAGCTCGGCCCGATCCGAGAAAAAATCCTTGAAGCTCAGAACTCCCGCTTTCGCATCTCCGCGAAGAATCGCTCGGCACGATCGCGCTCTTTGATCGTAGCCTCGTCCACGGGGTCGTCGGAGAGATTCGGGTCGTACTTCTTGCCGAATCCCCTGGGAACGCGCGAAGTAGTACCGGACTTCGCCGCGTTCTTGCGTGCAAGTGCCGCGAGCTTGCGTTTATCCATTGCGGATTCCGGGTTGTATGGGGGCCTGGTTCACGACACCAAAACTATACCATCGGCCCCTGGCTGCGCATCCGGTAGCCTTCCGAGCACCAGGCACGTACCTGCCGCGCAAGCGCGGGATCGCGCGGCTCAGTGGCGAGGAACGTTGACATGATCTCGTCTTCGGCCTCCATCAGCTCCCGATGGACGGCGAGAATTGTCTCTTCGAGCGGCGACCCGCGATGCTCTGCCCTCGAGGCAAAGTTGTGGACCGCATCGCGGAGATCGTGAAGGGACGCCAAAGGGGTCCCTGGAAGACGGCGCAGTGCCCGAATAAGCTCGGAGGGCAGGTCGCGTGAAGGTTGTGAAGATGTTGACATCGGACGCACTCGGTGGGGAGGAGGCGTCGCCAGTGGCGCCGATCGCCGCGTAAACCGGCGGCGATGTTCGGTGTGGGCTGGGGATGCTAAGTCCCACACTCCGATCATAACCATTGAAGTTTATCACATCGCCTTGCAAAGGCAATCCACGGGGCGATACTGGTATCCCACCTACCTTGGCGAGGCGTTAACGTCCCGAATCTCTCCCTTGAAGTAGCGCGCGAGAAAAGCGTCGGTCGCTCCCTGAATCAGGCGTGAGCTGGTCCGGTTGTACGCGGCTCCATGATGGCCGGGCGGATAGAGGCGGACCTCTGCGTCCTTGCCGGCGTTAGCCAGCGCGGTGAGCAGCTGCATCGTGTTCGCCGGATGGACATTGTCGTCGAGCATCGAATGGATCAGCAACAGATGCCCCTTCAGCTTTGCAGCATTTTCGATCGGCGAGCTTTCCACGTAACCCTGCTTGTTGTCCGACAACAGGCCCATGTAGTGCTCGGTGTAGATCGAGTCGTACAGCCTCCAGTCACCAACGGCTGAATTGGCGATGCCGACTTCGAACACGTCAGGGTACATCTCCATCGTGTAGACGGTGCTGTAGCCGCCGTAGCTCGTGCCCATGATGGCGGTGCGTGTCGAGTCGACGTATGGCTGCTTGTCGAGATACCGCGCCGCTTCCGCAAAATCGCGCGACTCGTATTTGCCGAGCTGTTTGTAGACGACCTTCATGAACGCGCTGCCGTAGTTGTTGGTGCCGCGGTTGTTGAGACCGACGACTATGTAGCCTTCCTGCGCGAGCCACTGGTTGCGGCCGCTAGAGCTGAACTGGTCGTACACCTGCTGCGATCCGGGACCGCCATAGACATCGAATACCACCGGATACCGCATCGACGGATCGAACGGTACCGGCTTTATCATCGAGCCGTCGATCCGGACGCCGTCAGCAGTCGTGAACGTGAAGATTTCCGGATAGGAGTATTCGTGGGAGGCGAGCCAGGCCTTTACCGACGCATTGTCCTCCATCGTGCGGAGCTTTCCGTTCGCGGATGACCAGAGGTCCACCTGCGACGGTTGCCGAAGCGACGACCATCGGTCGATGAAGAACGCCGTGTTCGGCGACATGTTGATGTGATGGTTGCCGGGCGCAGTCGTGATCGCGAGGGCGCCGCTCCCATCGAACCTCACGGTATACAGCTGCCGCTGGAGTGGCGACGCCTGCGTCGAGGAGTAGTAAACCAGCTGCCGCTTCAGGTCGATCCCCTCGATCCGCGTTGCGCTCCAGCTTCCGCGGGTCACCTGGTTGACGAGCTTGCCGGAGTAATCGTAGCGGTAGACGTGCTGCCACCCGTCCCTGTCAGAGATCCAGAAGAATTCATGCGACCCTTCCGGAAACGTCATCATGTCCTGGATGCCGGCATAGAAATCGTAGACGTCGATCCACGTCTTCGATTTCTCGCTCATCACCAATCGTCTCCCGCCCGTGTTGACGTCGAAGAAGAACAGCTTCATGTCGTTCTGCGCGCGGTTGAGCGTGATGACCGCGAGAGTATCGGGCCGGCTCGTCCAGTAGATCCGGGGGATGTAGAAGTCGCCCTGCTCGCCGGTGTCGAGCCAGGCATTCCTGCCGCTCGACACATCGACCACACCGATCCGCACCTTCGGATTGGGATCGCCCACATTCGGAATCCGGATCTTCTCCCACGCTGGATGGAATCCGGACAGATCGGAAAGCTCGACGAACGGCT
>JAHFCS010000372.1 GCA_023249395.1 Gemmatimonadota bacterium | reverse complement strand
CACGGACCTCGGCGCGGTCTGCCGGACCATGTGGATCGCCCCCGTTCTCGCCACTGCCGCCATGATCTCTCTGACGCTTTCCAGGCCGAGCGCGTTAGGCGTGGCGGGGCCGATACTGGGCCTCTGGTTTGCCTCCCCCGCTATCGCCTGGTGGATCAGCCGGCCGCTCGTTCGCCGCGGAGCAAGGCTGACGGCTGACCAGACCATCTTTCTCCAGAAGCTTTCGCGAAAGACGTGGGCGTTTTTCGAGACATTCGTCGGCCCGGAAGATCATTGGCTGCCACCTGATAGCTATCAGGAGCATCCCGTTGCTGTGGTGGGGCATCGCACGTCGCCGACCAACATGGGACTTGCGCTCCTCGCGAATTTGTCCGCGTACGACTTCGGCTACATTCCGGCCGGACAACTCATCGAGCGCACGGCGAATGCACTCCGCACGATGGAAGCCTTGGAACGGCACCGGGGCCACTTCTACAACTGGTACGACACGCAGTCTCTGAAGCCGCTGCCACCGCTCTACATTTCGACGGTGGACAGCGGGAACCTCGCGGGCCATCTGCTGACATTGCGGCCGGGTCTGCTCGCACTTCCCGATCACAAGATCCTGGGGTCGCGATTGTTTGACGGGCTCAGCGACACACTGAGGATTCTCGTGGACGCTGCGGGAGGAGCCGCTCCGGCCCAGCTCGCTCAACTTCAGGAGGATCTGGCGTCCGCATACGATTCCAGGCCACCCACGCTCGCGGCGGCGCGGCTGTGCCTTGACCGACTGGCGACGTCCGCCGCGGAGGTGGTCGGCGGTTTCGATGCTGACCCCGAGAGCCCAGCGAAGTGGTGGGCACGTGCCCTCGCTCGGCAATGCCAGGCTGCCCTCGATGAGCTGACGTTTCTCGCTCCGTGGATCTTGCTGTCGGCCCCTCAGAATAGGCTCAGCGACTTTCGCGGCATCAACGAGATCCCAACGCTGCGCGAGGTGGCAAGACTTGAGGACGAGCTGCTCCCGGCAATCGAGCATCGGCTCGGCTCGGACGCGACGCCCGAGGAGAGCGAGTGGTTTGGTGAGCTTCGACGACTCATCACGGAGGCAAGCCACCGCGCCAGGGCAAGGATTGCGGCCATCGAACGGCTTGCACTGCAATCAAGCGAACTCGCCCGTATGGAGTATGACTTCCTGTTCGACAAGGCGCGTCATCTACTGGCTATCGGGTACAACGTTGGTGAGCGCCGGCGGGACTCGAGTTACTACGATCTGCTGGCTTCGGAAGCGAGAGTGTCCAGTTTCGTGGCGATTGCGCAGGGACAACTGCCGCAGGAGAGCTGGTTTGCCCTAGGCCGCCTGCTCACTACCGCCGGTGGAGAGCCGATCCTCCTTTCGTGGGGCGGTTCGATGTTCGAGTACCTCATGCCGCTTCTGGTGATGCCGACGTACGAAAACACGCTGCTCGACCAGACCTACAAGGCGGCTGTAAAGAGGCAGATCGAGTATGGAAAGAAGCGCGGAGTGCCGTGGGGCATTTCGGAATCTGGCTACAACATGATCGACGTTCGTCTCAACCACCAGTACCGCGCGTTCGGCGTGCCCGGCCTGGGGCTCAAACGCGGGCTCGCCGAGGATTTGGTCATTGCGCCGTATGCCTCGGCGCTGGCGCTGATGGTGGCGCCCGAGGAGGCATGCCTGAATCTGCAGCGCCTCGCCGCTGAAGGGTCTGAAGGACAATTCGGCTTCTATGAAGCGATCGACTACACTCCGTCGCGTCTCCTACGCGGGCAATCGAGCGCCGTGGTTCGGTCCTTCATGGCACATCACGAGGGCATGATTCTCCTCTCGCTGGCCTATCTGCTCCTGGACCGTCCGATGCAGAACCGATTCGAGTCGGATCCGTTGTTCCAGGCGACCACGCTGCTGCTCCAGGAGCGGGTTCCCAAGGCCACGGCGTTCTATTCGCACACCGCCGAGCTCTCCGACCCACGTACGACTTCCAGTGGCCCGGAGACGCCGGTGCGCGTTTTCAGCAGCCCCGACACGCCGAGGCCGGAGCTGCAGTTGTTGTCGAACGGCAGATACCACGTGATGATCACAAATGCGGGCGGCGGTTACAGCCGCTGGAAGGACATCGCGGTCACGCGCTGGCGCGAAGACCGTACCTGCGACAACTGGGGCACGTTCTGTTACATCCGCGAGGTGACGAGCGGGGAGTTCTGGTCAACCGCATATCAGCCGACGCTCAAGCAATCGGAGAATTACGAAGCGATTTTCTCGGAGGCGCGAGCGGAGTTTCGCTGCCGCGACCACGACTTCGACATGCATACGGAGATCGCCGTTTCGCCAGAGGATGACGTGGAGCTGCGCCGAATCACCATCGCCAACCGCTCTCGGACGCGCAGAGCGATCGACGTCACGAGCTACGCGGAAGTCGTCCTCGCATCGTCTGCCGCGGACGCGCTGCATCCGGCGTTCAGTAATCTGTTTGTTCAGACCGAGATCATCCGCCAGCCGCGGGCGATCCTCTGCACTCGCCGGCCCCGCTCCCTCGACGAGCCGACGCCATGGATGTTTCATCTGATGGCCGTGCACGGGGCGGACATCGGAGAGATCTCCTATGAGACTGACCGCATGCGGTTCATCGGCCGCGGAAACACCGTCGCCGATCCACAAGCGATGAGCGGTTCCGCGGCGCTCTCGGGCAGCCAGGGGTCAGTGCTCGATCCGATTGTCGCGATCCGGTATCGGATCACACTCGATCCGGAAGAATTGGCAACGATAAATATTGTCTCCGGCATCGGCGAGACTCGCGACGTGTGCCTGGGCCTTGTCGAGAAATACCAGGATCGGCGTCTCGCGGATCGCGTCTTCGACCTTGCGTGGACACATAGCCAGGTGCTCCTGCGGCAGCTCAATGCCACAGAGGCCGACGCGCAACTCTATGGACGCCTTGGCAGCTCTGTAGTCTACGCAAACTCCTCGCTGCGCGCCGACCCGAGCGTCCTCATCAAGAACCGCCGCGGGCAATCCGGTCTATGGGGCTACTCCATTTCCGGCGATTTGCCGATCGTGCTGCTGCAGATTGGAGACCTGGCGAATATCGATCTGGTACGCCAACTCGTACAGGCCCACGCGTACTGGCGCTTGAAAGGACTGGCGGTGGACTTGGTGATCTGGAACGAAGATCACGCCGGGTACCGGCAGCTACTCCACGACCAGATCATGGGGCTGATTGCCGCAGGCATCGAGGCCAACGTGACAGATCGACCAGGAGGCATCTTTGTACGACCTGCGGAGCAGATATCGAACGAGGACCGGATTCTGCTCCAATCGGTCGCTCGC
>JAHFCS010000371.1 GCA_023249395.1 Gemmatimonadota bacterium | reverse complement strand
ATCCGGGCGTTTTTCTCCTTGAACGGGAGTTACGTCGCCGGCTTCTTCGCCGTTGGCGGAAGCATGCCATTGAGCCGCATGTAGACCGCCGCCTGGCTGTAGTGATCGGCGTAGTCCGCGGTCGTCAGCGTCATGATCATGGCGCGCGACATCTTGCTGCCGCCGAAAAACGGCAGCATCTCGGACAGCTTCGAGTCGTCGAGCCCTGCAAGTGACGTGTCGCAGAACGCGAAGGTCTCCTTGAGCCGCGCGACGAGGGCGTCCTTGGTCGCTGACGCATCGACTTTCGTGCGCGTCGGTGCCTGGACTCCGCCTATCGTACCGCAAAGAAAATCGTTGCCTTGTGACAAGTGGACCACGACATCGCCAAAGCTCATCTGGGCAGGCGTCGGCTTGAACCCGTATTTGTCCGCAGGAAAATCCTCGGCGGCGGCGATGAGATTCTTCGCTTCCGATTTGGCGTGGTCGCGGAAAGCGGTGGCAACTGGATTCGCAGCCTGCGCCGAAGCGAGCGCTGGGACGAGCATTAGGGCAAGGGTCGCTGAGTAAGCGCGGACATGCATTCTGACTACTCCGGTTGGGGGCGTCCAATTTTGCGCGTCACACCGGCGCCTGTCCAGACATGAGTTTACATCTGGCTATTCGAGCCCCCGCAGGGTGTACTTTCAGTACCAACCGGGAGGCATCATGGACACCGCTCTTCTCATCGCGCGCCTCTTCTTCGGACTCGGCATTGCAGCCCATGGAGCGCAGAAGCTCTTTGGATGGTTCAGTGGCGGAGGTATCAACAAGACCGGGGAATTCATGGTCATGCTCGGCTGGAATCAAGCCCGCTTCTTCGCAACGGCCGCCGGACTCGGCGAATTCGGAGGCGGGCTGCTCGTCGCACTTGGCTTTCTCTCGCCCATCGGGCCGGCGTTGATGATCCTCGTGATGCTCACCGCAACGTTCTCGGTGCACATTCGCAACGGCTTCTTCGTCACGAAAAACGGCATCGAGATGCCGATGCTCTACGCGATGGCCGCACTCGTGCTCGCGTTCACCGGACCCGGTGATTACTCGTTCGACCGTTTCCTCGGTCTCGACTGGTTCTACAGCCAGAAGAATTCGTGGATCGCGATCGCAGCCGCCGTCGCGATCGCGCTGATCAACGTCGCCGTCAGACGACCAAAGCCACCCGCTAGCGCATGACTGGTAGCCCGCATCACCCGATCGTCCACGTGGAGTACCCGGCTTGGGTGGACTCCGTCGTCGATTGGGAGCGGAGCTATGTCTCCGATCAGGAGCGAATGCGTCTAGCGATCGCGGTGTCGCGCGCCAACGTCGAGAACGCGACCGGCGGCCCCTTCGGTGCCGCGATCTTCGAGGCAAGGTCTGGCCATCTCGTCGCCGTCGGGATGAACAGCGTCGTCCGCCTCAACAACTGCACTCTGCATGGCGAGACGATGGCGTTCATGATGGCTCAGCAGCGCGTCGGCTCGTATACGCTGAACGGACCGAACATGCCGGCGCACGAGCTCTACACCTCATGCGAGCCCTGCGCCATGTGCCTCGGCGCCACTCTCTGGAGCGGCGTGCAGCGAGTCGTGTACGGCGCCGCGCGCGAGGACGCCTCGCTCCTCCACTTCGAGGAGGGACCGGTCTTTCCCGAGTCCTACCATTACCTCGAGCAGCGCGGGATCCGGATCGAGCGCAACGTCCTCCGCGAGGAAGCCCGTGCTGTGCTGGAGCTCTACCGAGCGCAGAGCGGAAAGATCTACAACGCTTGATCACCGAATGAGCACGAGTCTCGACCTCGGGATGCTTGACGAAGCGGCGGCGGCGCTTCGCGAAGCCAACCTCGCGTTTGCAGTCGCGCATCCCGGAGAGAGTCCCGGTCGCCAGCCGGTGCATACCGTCTACGGCGGCGCGCAGCTCTTCGCCGCCGATTCCGTTCGCAAGCTCGGCGGAGTCGCTCTCCGGGCGATGGATCAGTACGCGCCCGACGCTGCTGCGCTCGGCGAAGCGCTCGACATTTCCAGCCATCCTGTGCTTGCGACGATCGATAAACGTGTACGCGACAAGCTCACCCGCGAACCCATCGAGGATTTCCGGATCGACTTCGAGGACGGCTACGGCAACCGCCCGGACGCCGAGGAGGACCATCACGCCGGCATGGTCGCGAGCGAAATTGCGAAGGGAATGCGCGACGGGACGCTTTCACCCTTCATCGGCATGCGCGTCAAGCCGCTCAACGACGAGCTGCGCGGACGCGCGGTTCGGACGCTCGATCTCGTCGTCATCGCGCTCGTCGAGGCAGGCGGACTGCCCGAAGGCTGGATCGTCACGATTCCAAAGATCACGATCATTCAGCAGGTGGTTTACACCGTGGCCGTCCTCAAACAGCTCGAGCGCACACTAGGCCTCGAGCACGGCACGCTGCGCTTCGAGGCGATGGTCGAGACACCGCAGATAATTCTCGACTCTAGCGGAACGTCGCTCCTCCCCCGTCTGCTCGACGCGTCGGACGGCCGCCTCCGGGGCGCCCACTTCGGCACCTACGACTACACCGCGAGCTGCAACATCACCGCGGCGTACCAGCGAATGGGCCACCCCGCCTGCGATTTCGCCAAGCACTTCATGCAGGTGGCGTTCGCCGGCACCGACGTCTGGCTCTCCGACGGAGCGACGAACGTGATGCCGGTGCCGATCCACCGCGAGGCGTCCGGCGGTCCGCCTCTCAGCGATACTCAGCGCAAGGAAAACGCGAAGAGCGTGCACGCCGCGTGGAAGCTTCACTTCGAAGACGTCCGCCACTCGCTTGCCGGCGGATTCTATCAGGGATGGGATCTCCACCCGGCGCAGCTCGTGACTCGCTACGCCGCACTCTACAGTTTTTTCCTCGAGGGAATCGACGCTGCCGGCGCCCGCCTCCGCAACTTCGTCAGCAAGGCCGCGCAGGCAACGCTCATCGGCGATGTTTTCGATGACGCCGCGACCGGCCAGGGACTGCTCAACTTCTTCCTCCGCGGGATCAATTCCGGCGCGATCACCGAAGACGAGGCGCTGAAGATGACCGGACTGACTCCCGGGGAATTCCGCGGTCGCTCCTTCGTGAAGATCCTGCGGGCAAGGAAGTGAGCGGGAACGCAACAGAGCTGCTCGATCTGATTGCGCGCTGGATTCACGTGGTCGCCGGGATCATGTGGATCGGAAACTCACTTCTGTTCAACTGGCTCGATCGCAGCCTCCGGTCGCAGGAGGGTAGCGGACAAACACGCGAGCCCCTCGGCATCATCTGGCTGCTGCACAGCGGCGGCTTTTACTACGTGGAGAAAACGCTGCTC
>JAHFCS010000370.1 GCA_023249395.1 Gemmatimonadota bacterium | reverse complement strand
TCCGAACTGGACGCCGCAGGCCCGGTCCATCAATCTTGGAGCGGACGTCGCGACTGCGGAGCGCGTCACGGCGCCGATCACCGCGGACAACCCCGACCTGTCATCTTTTTTCGCCCGGGGCGGCAAGCTCATTCAGGTTCACGGCTGGACCGATCCGCTGATCGTCCCCGGCGACAGCATCGACTATTACAACCGGGTACGCGCCAGGGTCGGGGAGAGCGTCGCGGAGCGAAGCCTGCGCCTCTTCATGGTGCCAGGCATGAACCACTGCCAGGGCGGCGAAGGCGCGGACACGATCGAGATGCAGTCCGTCATCGAGCGATGGGTCGAACAGAGTCAGGCACCTGCTGCCGCCGTCGCGTCAAAGGTGCTCAACGGCCAGGTGCAGCGCACGCACTTACTCTGTCCGTATCCTCAAGAGGCCGTGTTCAAGCGCGCGGGAAGTCCAGACGACGCGAACAACTTCGAGTGCCGAATCGTCAAGTAGCAGCGCACGGCCATGACCGTCCTCATCGTCGACGACGACAAGGAATTGTGCGCCATGATGGTCGAGTATCTCTCCGCGCACGCCTACTCAGTCGATTGCACACACGACGGCGCATCGGGCCTCGCGCGCGCCTATGAGCGCCCGTACGACATCATCATCCTTGACGTCATGCTGCCGCGCCTCCATGGCTTCGACGTCCTTCGATCCTTGCGTCGACGATCCGACGTTCCCGTGATCTTGCTCACGGCGCGGGCCGGCGAGAGCGATCGGCTCCAAGGCTTCGAAGTCGGGGCCGACGACTACCTGCCCAAACCTTTCGCGGCCAGCGAGCTGCTCGCACGAATTCGGGCAGTCCTCAGGCGCGCACGGGGCGCTAGACAGCTGTGTCGAGGGGGGGAAGGGGAGGGCCGGAGCCCAGGGTCTGAGAACGGACCTTATGCTAACTTCGCGGCACGGCTAATATCGTCTATCGTCTTCGGAGCGACGGTGACCCCGGTCAGGCCGTGAGCCCGCGGGAGGATTCCATTTTGTGAAGTCGATCACCGACGAGATCGCGGTCTCAACCAACCGGACGAATCGTGGGATGTCGCGCAGGGCCTGCGCTCCGGCGTAATTGCCGGGAAGGTGAGGTGAGTCTTTCCGCTGGCTCCCAAGCCTGGAGGGCGCGCTCCGTCCGGAGAGAGCGAGAATGGCTGGCGGTTCGGGTTCGTGAAATCGTGCCCTTCTGGCAGGTTTTCCTTGTTCCGTCAGTTGCCGCGAGGAGAAGGGGTGGTTGCTGCCCCGGGCTATGGGATCACCGGGACATCAAGCCACCCCGTAATCCTTCTATTCTTCACACGAAAGAAGGCCGCGACCGGCACGACTCGTCCGCCAGGCACGCCGCCTGAGCTCGCCCTGATGGTGTCGGTCCGCTTGATCAGGACGGCGGTATCCCACTCGGTCCCGGTCATGAAAATGGGGGTCATTCAACGCAACGGCGTTTCCGTCGAGCCCTTACGGGGTGATGACCGAGCACATCTTCCGACACGGCGACTACCTGGTCATCGCCACGATCATCGACGATCCGATCTACCTCGAGGAGCCGTTCATCCGGACCACGGAGTG
Organism: Gemmatimonadota bacterium; assembly: GCA_023249395.1. Classification (GTDB taxonomy): domain Bacteria; phylum Gemmatimonadota; class Gemmatimonadetes; order Gemmatimonadales; family Gemmatimonadaceae; genus UBA4720. The sequence continues at coordinate 1,736 of JAHFCS010000370.1, read as the reverse complement.
GGTCAGAAACCCACAGGGCTAGGCCGCAAGCGGTGCGCCCGGAACGTTCATGACGACCCGGAGCCCTGGGTGCGCGTTCTCGACAGACCAGGTGCCATGGTGAAGTTGAATAGCCCGCCGCGCGATCGCAAGCCCCAAACCGAGCCCTCCCGTCGATGAGTCCCTCGAGGCGTCCACACGATAGAAGGGGTTGCCCAATTGGGGGAGCGCTTCGTCCGGAACCCCGGGGCCAAAGTCGCGGACCGACACGAGGACATCCGGGCCCTGCCGTTCACAGCGCAGTTCGACAACCGTTCCGCGCGGCGCATACCGAATCGCGTTACGCAGGACGTTTTCAAGAGCGCGTCGCAGCAGTTCGGCATTGCCCGAGACCGTGGCGTCATCGCCGCCCTCGACGACGATGCGGCAGTCGCGCGACTCCGCCTCGAGTTCGCAATCGGCCACGACCGAGCGCACGACATGGGGCACATCAACAACCTCGGTAGGCGCGAGGCCGGAATCGCCTTCGAGGCGCGTGACTTCCAGCAGCGTGCCGACGAGGTGCGACAGACGATCCGCCTCCCGTTGCAGACGATCGGCGGCCGCTTCGCGATCGGAAGCCGTGCGGGACAGCTCAATCGCCAGGCTCATGCGAGTCAGGGGCGATCGGAGTTCGTGTGAGACATCCGAGAGCAGCCGACGTTCAGCCGCGACCAGCGTCTCGATACGGTCCGCCATACGGTTGAATGAGCGCGCCAGATCCCCGATTTCATCGCGTCGCGTCGTCCTGGCGCGCGTGCTGAAGTGACCACGCCCGAACTCATTGACCGCCGCCACCATCTCGCGGATGGGCGACGCGATGCCAACGGCCAGCAGCCAACAGACAAATGCCACGGCGCCGAGGATCAGGATGAAGTACGGCATGAAATCCGCCAGACCAGCGGGCGGCACCGCAAGAATCATCAGCGTGTAGCGGCCGTCAGTCGAATGGTGGACGAAGATGTCCCGACCTGCGCTGTCCTGCTTCTGGCGAAGCAACGCCGAGCGATCGGCGCCGGTCACCACGTCGCGGCCGGCGCTATCGAGCAGATACCGCGTCATTGGCGGAGCCGCGGCATCGACGCGCGCCAAATAGGCGGCGACCGCCGATGCGCCCTCGCGCGCATGCAGCGCAGCGGCGTCGTCAGTCAGGACGTCCTCGAAGGCGTGCACCAAGCGCTGCATCGCGGGCGCCGACACGGTGCGGAAAATGCCGAGAAACGCCGCGAGCGACAGGAGCACCGTCCCGAACGACGCCAGAGAAATTCTCACGTATATTGATCGCACGCGTCACTCCCGTCTGGCCAACAGGTACCCAACGCCGCGCACCGTCCGAAGCAAGTCATCACCGATCGGCGCGAGCTTCTTCCGAAGGTGGCTGATGTGCACGTCCAGGGAGCGTTCGAATGGCGAGGCTGTCCGCTGATGTAGCACGGCGGCAATTTCGTCGCGCGAGACGATGCGGCCTGCCGCGCCCATCAGCAGCTCGAGTAGATCGAATTCCATCGACGTCAGATCGAGTTCGACGTCGCCATTCCACGCCCGCCGTGTCGCCGGGTTGAGGCGAATCGATCCGACCAGGAGATCAGCCGGCCGCCCGACCCGCCCGCCGTGCGCGCGTCTGAGTACGGCTCGGATTCTGGCCAGGAGCTCGCCGGCGGCGAACGGCTTGGACAGGTAGTCATCGGCGCCTGCATCGAAGCCCTGAAGCCGATCCT
>JAHFCS010000369.1 GCA_023249395.1 Gemmatimonadota bacterium | reverse complement strand
GATCAGTGAGCTCGCGGGCGACGAGACGTCGGAGGAGGCGCTGTCTGCAGAGCCGGCGGACGCTGCAGCGAACAAGGCCGGACTGATGGAAGAAGCCGCCGGCGCCGGCGAGGTTGGAGATCGCAGCACAGGTGTGCTCGAGGGCGAGAGCGTGCCCAACGTTACTGCCGAAGAGCACTTCACCGAGGCCGAGCTCTCGGCGGAGCTATGGGACACGGCCGATTCCTGGGGCGCGGACCTGTTCGTCGACGACGCCGACGAGTTCTTCAGGCTTCGCGTGGATGTCGCCGAAGTCGGTCCCGAGCCCGTGTCAGCGGAACCTCCCACGGAAACGTCTGCCGACACGTACGCTGGAGCGTACGCCGAGCCCGAGGCAGACATCGAGAGCGCGACCGAGGCCCGTGAAGCCGATCAGTCGGATCGGCTCTGGGGGGAAACTGCGCATGTCACTCGGAGTTCGGACACGGAAAGCGAACCCGTTGCCGACGAGCCCGTCATTGCGACGGGTGCATCCCTCGACGACACGATCTTCGCCGATGAAATGATGCGGTCCGTTACTGTGCGAGAGTTTTTCGCAACGCTCGGATCGGTGCGTCCACCCTCGCCGCAAGCCGACCAGAGGCTTGGCTCGGAGCCGACTTCCGAACCGAACGCCGCCGAACCAGAGGCGTCCATCGCGCCGTCGCCTGCGCCATCGGAGGGCTATGCCTTCGCCGCCGACGCGTTTGCCAGTCTTTTCGCTGACAGTCCCGCAAACGCCGAGGACAGTCGGGCGGCGGCGGCGCTGAGCGGTGCAGTTGCACACGGTGCACCGTTCCTGAGCCCGGCGGGTTCAGCGGCCCCTCCGACGCCTGACAGCGCTGGCGCAAGAGAGGCTCGCGTCGAGACGACAAGGGAGTCGGAAGAGGACATCCGCCGCTTCCGCGAATGGCTCGATGGGCTGGCGGAGTCGTGAGGATCGCGGTCATCAATGGGCCCAACCTCAACCTTCTCGGACAGCGCGAGCCGGCAATTTACGGGACGACAACGCTGGCCCAGATCGAGTCGCGCCTGCGCGAGGTCGCGAAGGAGCTCGACGTCTCGATCAGCTTCGCGCAGTTCAATGGTGAAGGGGACATCATCGACGCGATTCACGCGCTGAAAGGTGCGGCCGACGGTGCGCTCATCAACGCCGGGGCATACAGTCACACGAGTCTTGTGATTCACGACGCCCTGACGAGCGTCGCCGTGCCATTCGTCGAAGTGCATGTGTCCAACATCTACGCCCGCGAGCCGCAGCGCAGACACTCGGTCCTCGCCGACGCCGCGGTCGCCGTTATCGCCGGATTCGGCGCCGGCTCTTACGAGCTCGCGCTGCGCGGCCTTGTCGGTAAGCTGTCGAACAGTGTCTGATTCGAGGAGGCGCAGGCTCGATGCACTTCGCGAGCGCCTGTCCGCCGAGAAGATCGATGCGCTGCTGCTCACCGCGCTGCCGAACATCCGCTATCTGACCGGGTTCTCCGGATCGAGCGCGCTGCTCATCGCAACGCAGGCAGACATCCTCTTCATCACTGACTTCCGGTATGAGATACAGGTGGCCGAGGAAATCGGTGATTTTGCGGACATCGTCATCGAGCCCACGAGTCTCTGGACCGGACTCTGGGATCGCCTGCCGCGACTGCCAAGCGCGGAAGTGGTCGGATTCGAGTCGGCACATCTCGTCCATCGTGACTTCCAGCGCCTGCTCAGCGAGGGTTCGCGCTGGCAGTGGCGACCGCAGCTCGGACTGGTCGAGGATCTGCGGGAGTCAAAGGACGAGGGGGAGGTCGCGCTGATCGCCGAAGCTGCACGCATCGCTACCAGCGCGCTGGCGCGCGTGGTGCCGATGATTCATCCCGGACTCTCGGAGCTCGAGGTCGCCGGCATCCTGGAGAAGGCTCTGCGCGACGAGGGGAGTCAGGAAGCTCCGTTCCCGCCGATAGTCGCCTCCGGTCCGCGAGCGGCGTTGCCACACGCCCGGGCGTCGAACAGGATCATCGAACGAGGGGACTTCGTGCTGCTCGATTTCGGAGCGCAGTTCAACGGCTATTGCTCGGACATTACCCGGACTCTCGTCGTCGGCGCCGCGACCGACGAACAGCGTGAAATTTACGACATCGTGCGAGAAGCCAACCGGATCGCGTCGTCGTCGGTGAGGGCGGGGATGACAGGAATGGCTGCCGATACGCTCGCGAGGAGCTACATTGAGCGGCGCGGGCACGGCGCGGAGTTCGGGCACAGCCTCGGCCACGGCCTTGGCCTCGAGGTGCACGAGGCGCCGCGTCTGGCTCGCACCGCCGAAGCGGCACTCAAGGTAGGAGCGGTAGTTACAATCGAGCCGGGAATTTACCGCGCGGGGTGGGGAGGCGTCCGTATAGAGGACGACGTTCACCTCTCGGCGACTGGCCCGACGATCCTGACGAACTTTTCCCGGGAGCTGCTGGAGGTCGCATGAGAAACCTGACTCTTAGGCTGCGTGAGGCGGTGCCAGGGCATGATGGTTCGACTCCAGTGCGGACAGCGACATGATCGATCTGCGCTTCGTGAAGAAGCTCGTGGACATGATCGACGCGTCGTCAGTGGATTCAATCGAGATCTCCTCGGACAAGGGGATGCGAATCCGCATTTCGAAGAGCTCGAACCAGCGCCCGACCGTTCAGATCGCATCACCGATGCAGATGCCGCAAGTGATTGCGGGGGGATCAGCTCCCGTCGCTGGAGCGGCCCATCCCCCGGCGGGCGAAGCGCCGGCCCGCGCAGAACCGCCAAAAGCCCGGTATCTCGAGGTGAAGTCGCCGATGGTCGGCACCTATTACAGCGCGCCGGAGCCGGGCGCGCGGCCGTACATCGCCGTGGGAGACCGGATCTCGAAGGGTCAGATTCTCTGCATCATCGAGGCGATGAAGATCATGAATGAGATCGAATCCGAGTTCGATGGTGTCGTGAGAGAGATAGTGGCACTGAATTCACACCCGGTGGAATACGGGCAGGTTCTGTTCCGCGTGGACCCGAATGGTTGACCGGACTCCGGAAAGAGGCACCGAGGCGGTCGCAACGGGCTTCGACTATCGCGCGGCGCTCCGGCAGATGCTTGAGCAGAATGCCTCCGATCTGCACCTCAAGGTCGGATGCTCGCCGACGCTCAGGGTCGATGGACAGCTCAAGGCGCTCGGGTCGACGGCGCTGCGATCCGACGACATGAAGGCGCTCTCGGATCAGATCATGCCTCCGCGAAGGCAGAAGGAATTCGCCGAGGCGAAGGAGGCAGATTTTGCCCTCGGCGTTCCGGGAATCGGACGCTTTCGCGTAAATG
>JAHFCS010000368.1 GCA_023249395.1 Gemmatimonadota bacterium | reverse complement strand
GGCGCCGAGCCGTCGAGCGCGAGCTCGAAGCGCTCCGTCGCGGCGTTGCGGAGCGCGAGCGCGTGCTGCTCGATCTGGCGGATGAGCTGCATGATGCGGCGGTTCTCGAGCCACGCCTGGTCGTCGAGGTAGCGTCGGAGCTGCCCGCTGACGCGCGCGACCGTGCGTTGCGTGAGCTCGCCGGCCTCGAGCCAGTCGTGATGCACGCGGAGCAGACGGCGATCGGGCTCGAGCTCGCGCACCGCGGGGAGCAGGAACACCTTCTCCAGCATCGCCGAGAGCTCATCTTGACGCTCCGGCGACATGAGCAGATCCCAGAACGCGCGGAAGCTCGCTCCCTGATCGGAGTCACGAATTGCGTCGCGCTCGCCGAAGATGTCGTCGAGTAGCGCGCCCTTGGAGCCTTCCCACGTCGCGATCCGTTCGCGTATCTCCCGGTCGAGATCGCGGAAGTTCTGTTCGACCTCGCGGAAATCGGAGAGTAGGCCGCGCGCCGTTGCGGCCATCTGCTGGAAGCGATCTTTGATCTGCGTCGGGTCCATGACGGAGACGTTTCCGTCGCGGATGTCCTTTATCTCGGCGTCGATTCGCGCGCGCCGCCTTTCGAGCTCGGCCACGCGGGCCTCGGGGTCGAGCTCGGTTCCCTCGGTCATCTGACGCAGGAGCTCGAACACCATCATCAGACGTGACTCGGTGCCCACGAACTGACGGTGGCGAAGGCTCGCGAGCCAGTCGATTGCCTTCTCCGTCGCCGGCGTGATGTCGAACCACGGCTCGTCTCCGTCGGGCGGGTAGTACCTGCGCAGCCACGCGTGCTCGTCGTCGGCCCAGGTGTCGAGGTACTGCGCGGCCGACCGCGGGTAGGCGTCGGCGCCCGCGCGCTGTCGGAGTTGATAGAGCCAATCATCGAGCCGAGAGACGAGCGCCTGCTGCGCGATCGTTCGCACGTTCGGCACGATGAACGTCGCGTGCAGGAAGCCGACGAGCATCGGCGCATGATCGGCCGCGAGCAGCCGCCACCCCGGATGCCCGCGCTTGAGCGCTTCGAGAGTCGCGTGGTCCATGGTGGTGTCGAGCTGGTTCCTTGAGGACGATCCAAGAGCCGTGCGTCTGACGGCCTCCGGTCGCGGACTGTCAACGACGCCGGGCTGTGGCACGCGATTCCACGCGGTCTCGGCCGAGATCGCAAGGGTGGCGGCGCGATTGACGGCGGTCGGGCCTGCCGCGCGTGCTACGATTTGGTTGGCGTGAACCACTTCACCAACGAGCGTGGTTTCGGCTCGATCGGCAGTCAGCCGGTGTGGCTGTTCCGCGCTCAGAAACCGCCGGGTGACCACCCAGTCGGCGCATATTTCACCACCCTCGACGCGTCAGCCCCGAACCTTGCTGCGCGTCTGCGGATCCCCAGATCGAAGCTGGCGTACGTGTTCTCCTTCGCGGAGCACGACGGTGATCTTCGCCCGCTCCGCGGCGGTCGGGGTCGCTACGTGCACTACTCGCCGCACGACTACTCCGTCGAGGTGGAGCGGCAGATCTCCAAAGGAGCGACGGGGCTGTGATCGGCGGACACGATGTCGTGATCGAATGACGCGTCGCGGCCGCAGCCCCGGACCTCGTGCGCAGGTACATGCGCGCCACTTGGGCCGACGCCGTCGCGCACCCTGCCGACGCCGCTGACCAGCTCGATGCTCTAGGCGTGCACACTGAGATCTGGCGCGTGCCGGCGGAGCTCTTGGTCTACCGAACGCGCGAAGATGCCGTGCGTTGGCGTGAGGGTCCGGATGACGCTGGCGAGGAGACGATGGTGCACGTCATCTTCGATCCGGAGGCCGTCACGATCGTGGTCGGTGAGCGCGGCGCGACGCTGGCGTGCGAGATCCGTGATGCGCTGATCAACAACGGAATGATCTCGATTGCGGAGGTGGCTGCGTGACCGCGTTGGCCGATCGCGGCGAGCTGCTCCAGCGCCTTCTCGAGGAAGCGGGCGTCGAGTGGGCGCTCCGGCCCGACCGCAGCGGCACGATCGCGCGCATGCTCACGTCGCTCAGTGACCTCGAGCACGAGCTGGAGGGCCGGCTCGGGCTCCCCAGCGCGCCCAACGTGCTCCAAGAGGCAGAGCGGGATCCGATCTCATTCCGCCCGCTGCTCCAGTCCTTCGCATCTCCGCTCACGACTCCGGTGCGCGCAGCCGTCTACGTGCTCGTGAGCGGCGGCGAGCTCAGGCGGCTCCACTACGAGTACGACCGAGACCAGCGCTCGAGCCGCCTGCACATCGTCGTGGCGACGCACGACGGACGCCCGCTCGAGTGCCGCTCGTCGGAGGTCTGGGACGTCGACTTCGTCCGGCATCTCGGCCTGATGAAGGCCGGTGATCGCCCGATCATCGACGGATACTACGCCTTCGCGCGGTAGCACCGAACTCCCGCGCGCGCCGACGGCTTGGACGTTCGCGAGAACTGACCCCTGGGGTTGCTCGCCGGTAGCGGGTTGCGGCCGCCATCTGGCGTCGGGTTCATCGGCGGCCGGCCTTTCCGCACCTGCGCATGGATGCCGTTGAAGTCAGCAAGACGCGTCGCGCCGTCGAACTCCGCCCAGCGGGCCCATTGCTTCTCCCTACGCTGCAGGCCGCCGCAGCACATACAAACCGTCACCGTTCGCCGCGCGAACAGCCCTGACCACCTCGTGTGGCTCCACTCCAAGCTCTGAAGGCAAGTCGGCGTCCGCCGCGAATCCTTCTAGACGCTGCGCGGTCCACTTGGTGACGTCGTTCGCGACGCGCAGCTGACCGGTGAGTTCGGCGAGGGTCGAGCCGAAGCGAGCAAGAACGTCGGTCTGGCTGCACGCGGCGTCGCTGCGGCTGCGCAATGCCGCAGGTCCGTCGAGCGACAGGTGCTTCTTGAAATCCTCCGCCGCGGACAGAACGGCGTGACGAAAGGTCCCCATGTCGCCGCCAATGAACTCGGCTTGGATCTCGCCGATCGCGCACGCGACATACCGGCTCTGAATCTCGAGCGCCGTTTGCACGGGCACGTTCAGCTGGTGCCAGGGTCGAGCAGCCCGCCAAAGCTCCAGGTAAAGCGCCCGCGACTCCTGGAACAGATCGCGGGCGCGCATCGAAAGCTCCTGACGCTTCGCGGATGTCGTGGCCGAAACTGCCCGATCCAGTGAATCGCCCGCAGCACGCACTCGTGCAAGCGAAAGAGCATCGGCGTGGCTTTGGAGTTGTCGAACGGATTCCTGGAGCACGTCGAGCTTCGTGAGCATCTCGTCGAGCTTGCCTTCGATTCTTCGACGCCTGCGCGGTGTCAGCGATCGGCGCGAGATCCCATCGA
>JAHFCS010000367.1:588-3333 GCA_023249395.1 Gemmatimonadota bacterium | reverse complement strand
TCAGATGCTTCGGGCCTGAGGCGTCCGCCGAAATGAACGGCAGCGTAATCCGGCTCTCGGCAGCCGTCGACAGCTCGCACTTGGCGCGCTCGGCCGCTTCCTTCAGGCGCTGGAGAGCCATCCGATCGTCGTGAAGATCGATGCCGCTCTCCTTCTTGAAGGTCTCGATGAGCCAGTCCATGACCCGCTTGTCGAAGTCCTCGCCGCCGAGGTAGGTGTCGCCCGCGGTGGAAAGCACTTCGAAGAGACCGTCTTCGAGCTTGAGGATCGAGATATCGAACGTGCCACCGCCGAGGTCATAGACGGCGATCAGTTGATTCTTCTTGTTGTCAAGGCCGTACGCGAGCGCGGCCGCAGTCGGCTCGTTGATGATGCGCAGGACCTCGAGGCCGGCGATCTTGCCCGCATCGCGCGTCGCCTGGCGCTGCGAGTCGTTGAAGTACGCCGGAACCGTGATGATCGCTTCCGTGATCGGCTCGCCGAGGAACTCTTCGGCGAACGCCCCGATCTCCATCAGGAGGAACGCCGAGATCTCTTCGGGCGAGTACTCGCGGTCGCGGATCTTGATGTGCGCGTCCCCGTTCGCCACCGGAACGATCTGGAACGGCAGCACCTGTTTGGCGCGCGCGATTTCGTCCGATTCGTACTTGCGGCCGATCAGGCGCTTGATCGCGAAGACCGTGTTGAACGGATTCGTGATCGCCTGACGCTTCGCGATCTGTCCGACCAGACGCTCCCCGTCCTCGGTGAAGCCGATTACGGACGGGGTCGTCCGGCTTCCCTCGCGGTTCGGGATGACCAGCGGGGTCGTCACATCGACGACCGCAACGCATGAGTTCGTCGTCCCTAGATCGATTCCGAGAATTTTTGGCATCAGGATGTCAGCTAACAGTGCCGAGCGGGGTCTTCATTCTGTAGTTTCCACTCAGGATACGACAGTTACGATGCTGGTGACTCTTCCGGGCCGCCGACAGCCACCTTGACGAGAGCGGGCCGAAGCAGGCGGTCGTGGAGAAAATAACCCTTCTGGAGGATCTGCACGACGGTGTTGGCCGGAATGTTCGGGTCCTCGTCGCGTACGACGGCTTCATGAATGTTGGGATCGAAGCGGATCCGCGCCTCGTCGATCTGGCGCAGTCCGTACCTCTGCAGCATGTCGAACATCTGCTTGTAGATGAGGGCGACACCGCGGTGAAACTCGTCGCCCTTTTCGGCGTGCTCGAGGGCGCGGTCGAAGTTGTCGAGAACCGGCAGGAGGTCGCGGAAGGCGTCCGCCAGCGCGTAGCGGAAGTGGTTCTGCTTCTCGCGATCTGCCCGCTTCCGGAAGTTTTCGAAGTCGGCGAGCGCGCGCATGTGCCGATCGCGAAGTTCGTCGTTTTCCTCACGGAGATTCCCGTCTTCCGCACGAGGAGTCCCATCGGCTGCGGGCGCGGTTTCGACGGGAGCGAAGCTCACCTCTTCGGCCGCTTCCCTGGCCGTCCGCTCCATTTCGTGTTCGATGTCCTCTACCGATGCGCCGGTATCAAGGATCTCGTAGGCATCGTCGTTGCCGTTGCCGTTTTTTTTCTTCTCGTCCATTTACGGCTGCTCCCGTCTCTCTTCGATCTTCCAGCTCAGAGCACGACTGAGGTAGTCGACCAGCGGCGCCATGCGCGCGTACTCCATTCGCATCGGGCCGATGATTCCGACAATCCCCAACGGCACGCTGCGCGAACCGTAGCTGCGCGCGACGATACCGAAGTTGTGCAACTGTGTGAAGTTGCTTTCCGAGCCGATCAGGATCTGCAGACCGTTTTCGGTGAGACACGAATTCAGAATGTCGATCAGTTTTCCCTTCTCCTGAAGCGCGAGAAACGTCTTTCGCAGCGAATCGGCGCCGGAAAATTCCGGCTTCGTCAGAATCGACTCGGCGCCCTCCATGTACAGCTCGTGATTGAGCGGCGTGACATCTTCGACCGCATCGATGCCGAGCGCGATCGTCTTCTGCAGCATCCTGCTGTGAAGCGCCCGTTCCTCTTCGGTCATCCGAGTCAGACGCTGCCGGACCGCGTCGAGCGTCAGGCCGCCGAACTCGGCGGAAATGAAGCGGCTGATCTTGTCGAGCTCGTCGCGCGTAAAAGAGAGCCTGGTCTCGATGAGCTTGTTCACCAGCACGCCGTTCGCGCCGACGATCACGCACATGATCTTGTTTTCGGCGACGTGCACGAAATCCATCGAGCGGATCACGAACTGCAGAAGGGTCGGCATGAACACCACCCCGACCTGATCGCTCAGGCGCGACAGCAGCCGCGAAGCGAGATGCAGGACCTGCTCGATTTCCGTCGTGTTGCCGACGTCTTTGTCAATCACGTCGCGCTCCCGCTGCGTGAGGCTGTGCGAACGCATGAGGTGATTGATGAAGAAGCGGTATCCTCGGTCCGTTGGAATGCGGCCCGCAGATGTATGTGGGTGCTGGAGGTACCCGAGATCCTCGAGGTCCGCCATGACGTTGCGGAGGCTGGCCGGCGACAGATTGAACCGGCCCGATTTCGAGAGCGAACGCGAGCTGACCGCCTCGCCGGTCGAAACGTGCTGGACCACGATCTCCCGCAGCACGTCGCGAGCGCGGCTGTCGAGTTCGTCCCCGTGAACTTCGAGTTTGGCGGCCATGTAGGTGTTCAGCACTCTGCGGCGCCGAGTGCAAGGTGCAATTTAGAAATCGCGCCCGGCGGTGTCAAGGTTAACGAAAGAGCGATTCCAATGATT
>JAHFCS010000367.1:0-578 GCA_023249395.1 Gemmatimonadota bacterium | reverse complement strand
TCGCAGCGACCGGAACCGTCTGCGCGCAGGTCGTTGACCGCATCGCGGCGGTCGTCGACCAGCAGGTCATCACCCTGAGCGAAGTCAATCAGATGGTCCAGGTCCGGTTCTTCCCCCGCTGGACCGGCACCTCGGAAGACGACTACCGCCACGACGCTCTCGAGGCGCTCATCGCACAAACCCTCAGGCTGCGCGATGTGCAGCGCTTCGGCGTGCAGGACCTCCCGAAGGAGTCGATCGAGACGCGCGTGCAGGAGATCCAGAAGCGCTTCGCTTCGCCCGCGGAATTCGCCGCGGCGATGCAGCGCGCCGAGTTGAGCGGCGACGATCTGCGTGCGCTCGTCAAACGGCAGCTTCAAGTCGAGAACTACATCCATGAGAAAATCGCGCCGCTGATTTCCGTGGCGTCCGAAGACATCCAGAACTACTACAACACGACATGGAGCGAGCAGCGCCGCGAGCGCGGGCTGCCGATTCCCCCTCTCGCCGAAGTGCGCGATGAAATTCGCGCGCTTCTAAAGTCAAAGCGGCTGCAGAGCGACATCGACGAGTGGACCGCTCAACTGCGAGCGCGAGCT
>JAHFCS010000366.1 GCA_023249395.1 Gemmatimonadota bacterium | reverse complement strand
CCGGGAGCGCGTCTTCGCGTCGGCCTCACCGGTCTCACGGTCGCGGAGTATTTCCGCGACATCGAGAACCAGGACGTTCTCGTCTTCATCGACAACATCTTCCGCTTTACGCAAGCGGGCTCGGAAGTGTCCGCGCTGCTCGGGCGCATGCCGAGTGCCGTCGGTTACCAGCCGACACTGGCAACCGAGATGGGCGACCTCCAGGAGCGCATCACGTCCACCAAGACCGGATCGATCACATCGGTGCAGGCGATCTACGTTCCTGCGGACGACATCACCGATCCCGCGCCGGCGACCGCGTTCGCTCACCTCGATGCGACGGTCGTGCTGTCGCGTGCGATCACCGAGCTCGGGATCTATCCGGCGGTCGATCCGCTCGCGTCGTCGTCGAGAATCCTCGATGCCCAGTTCATCGGCGACCGTCACTATAAGGTGGCGACCGACGTGCAGCGGATTCTCCAGCGGTACAAGGAGCTGCAGGACATCATCGCCATTCTCGGAATGGACGAGCTGTCGGAGGAGGACAAGCTCGTCGTCGGCCGCGCGCGGCGACTCCAGCGGTTCATGTCGCAGCCTTTCGCGGTGGCCGAGCAGTTCACCGGAATCCCGGGAAAGTACGTGAAGCTCGAGGAGACGATTTCGTCGTTCGAGCGGCTCGTGGCGGGCGAGTTCGACCAGCTTCCCGAGCAGGCGTTCTTCATGGCCGGGAGCATCGACGAGGTCGTCGAGCAGGCCAACAAGATGGCGAAGGAGTAGGCTCGGTCTTGCTCAAGGTATCGGTGATCTCGCCGGAGGCTGTTCTCCTCGAGGGCGAAGTGCAGTCCGTCGTTGCCCCGGCGTTCGACGGAGAAGTCGGCATTCTCCCGAGTCACGCACCGATGGTGACTCTGCTGGGCAAGGGCGAGCTTCGCCTCGGGGGTGGAGGCGCCGATCGCCGGTTTACCATCGAAGGTGGCTTCCTTCAGGTGGCGGACAACACGGTCCGAATCGTGACGGAGCGGGCAGCGACAGCCAACGGACGAGGGTAACGGCCCCGGCCTCGCTTGACGTTGTTTGTTCCCTTTCCCAATATTGACCTTACAGTATCAGTAGACGTGACATACTCCTCCGCAGTGGGGGGAGGAGCATGGTCGTAATCGGCACGGCCGGATTTGGCTTGGCGCGCGCGTCGCGCCCACGGACCGTCCGAACAACTCACGATGTCCGATCCGTTCGCGATTCCTCGCGCAGCGCGAACTCTCCCCGGACATCACCATCCACCAGTAACGGAGGATCGCATGAGATTAGCTCGTCGTTTTTCTCGCACGCTCGCCAGCGCAGCCTTTCTGCTCGGGTTGATTCCCGTAGCAGCGGCGGCGCAGCAAGCGGCGACCGTCACGGGTCGAGTGCTCACGGCAGGGGGGCCCGTCGCCAATGCGTCGGTGGCCATCCCCTTGCTTCGAGTAGGATCGCTCACCGACGCGGACGGCCGCTATGTATTCACCGTGCCGCCGTCAGCCTTCGGGCAAACGGTGACGATCACCGTCAGGAGAATCGGGTATCGCCCGTTCTCGACTGACATCCGCCTCACCGGCGGTGCAGTCTCGCAGGACTTCACGATCGTCACGGCGCCCACGGAGTTGGAAGGTATCGTCGTCACGGCTCTTGGTATTACCAGGGAGAAGAGCTCCCTGGGAACGGCGCAGCAGCAGCTCAGCAATGAAGAGCTGAACCAGACGCGCGCCCAGAACGTCGTGCAGCAGATTCAGGGCAAGGTTGCGGGCGTTCAAATCACCGGGGCCGGCACGCAGGGTGGCACGACGAACATCGTCATCCGCGGCCAGAACTCGCTGACCAGCAGCAACCAGCCTCTCTTTGTAGTCGATGGAGTCGCTGTGTCCAACGCCAGCCGCGGCGGCGGGACGATCTCGGGCTACGATTTCGGAAGCGCCATCAGCGATATCAATCCCGATGACATCGAGACCTTCAGCATTCTGAAAGGCCCCAACGCGGCGGCGCTGTATGGCTCGCGCGCGGCGAACGGCGTCATCGTCATCAACACAAAAAAGGGTCGTTCCACCTCCGGCCGGATGCGGACGGAGATGACCTCTAGCGCAACCTGGGAGCGTCCTTCTGTCCTCCCCGATTTCCAGAACCAGTATGGCCAGGGTGCCAGCGGAGAGTTCAAGTACGTGAACGGCGCCGGCGCCGGCATCAACGACGGTGCGGATCAGAGCTGGGGGCCGAAACTCGACGGCCGGCTTATTGACCAGTATTTCGGCAAGCAGCAGCCGTGGGTTGCGCACCCGGATAATGTCGAGAATTTCTTCAACACCGGCCTTACGCTGGCCTCGACCGTTTCCGTGAGCGGCGGCAGCGACCGCGCGAACGCGCGTGTCTCACTCGGCGCCGACAACGTGAATGGAATCGTACCCAACAACGTGTTCCAGCGCCGGACGGCTCTCCTCAGCGGAACGCTCCGCGCAAGCGACCGGATCACCGCCGACGCAACGGTTCAGTACGTTCGCAACACCGGACGGAATCGCCCGGGTACGGGCTACCTGAACAGCACCCTCGAGCAGTTCTTCTGGTTTGGACGGCAGATCGATACCAACGATCTGAGGAACTACAGCCAGGGGGGCAAGACAAACAACGGTCCTCTCCTGCGCGAGTACAACTGGAATTACAACTATCACAACAATCCTTACTGGCTGGCCTTCGAGAACCCAATCACCGATGCCCGCGATCGTTTCATCGGATCGCTGTCCGCGAGCCTCAAGCTCGTTCCTGGCATGAACCTCACCGCTCGTACCGGGTCGGACATCTATCGCCTCGGCATCGATCAGGAGTTCGGACGCGGTAATCTGGTGAACGCCGATCAGAAGTTCGCCGGCGCGTTCCAGTTCATCAACGACTACAGGAACGACAACAACAGCGACCTGGTCCTCAACATCGACCGGCCGCTGGGCAGTCGCCTCCTGTTCAATGGAATCCTCGGTGGGAACATCCGCCACGAGTACTTCAACACCAGCTCGCAGACGACCGCCGGCGTCTCGGTGCCGGGCATCTACAACGTTTCGAACGCGGCCATCGCCCCCACGCTGGGGCAGACGCTGACGAGACGCCAGGTCAACAGCCTCTACGGATCGGCTTCCTTCACGGTGAACAATTGGTGGACGATAGAGGGAACCGGCCGCAATGACTGGTCTTCAACGCTGCCTGCGAACAACCTCTCGTACTTCTATCCTTCGGTGAACACGGCGATCGTGCTGACTGATATGATGCCGTCGCTCAAGGGGCGGATCCTTTCGTTCGCGAAAATTCGCGGGTCCGCCGCGCAGGTAGGCAACGACGCT
>JAHFCS010000365.1 GCA_023249395.1 Gemmatimonadota bacterium | reverse complement strand
GGGCTCGTGGATCCCGAGATCGACGTGCGCCCGGTGCGCGGACAAGTTGACGATCTTCTGAACGAGATCCGCCTTCGCGAGCGAAAGGGAGAACGCATTCTCGTGACGACACTCACCAAGCGAATGGCCGAAGATCTTACGGATTATCTGCAACAGATGGGCGTGCGCGTGCGCTACATGCACTCCGACATCGACGCGATCGAAAGGATGGAGATCGTCCGCGGACTTCGCCTCGGAGAGTTCGATGTCCTCGTCGGAATCAATCTGTTGCGCGAAGGTCTCGACATGCCGGAAGTGTCGCTTGTCGCAATCCTTGACGCAGACCAGGAAGGATTCCTGCGCAGCGACCGCTCCCTCATTCAGACCGTGGGTCGCGCGGCGCGGCACATCAATGGTCGAGCGATCTTCTACGCCGACCGCATCACCGGCTCGATGGAGCGGGCGATCGGCGAGACCGGGCGCCGGCGCGAGATGCAGCGCGCATACAACGCCGAGCATGGGATCGTGCCGACGAGCGTGACGAAGAGCACGGAGCAGGTGCGCTTCATCACGCGCGTTGCCGATGCCCGCGAAGCGAGAGAGGCGCGCGAGGAGGACCGTTCCCGTCGCGTCGCCGAAGCGCCGGCGGCATATGGAACCAGGGACCCGGCGGTCCTTATCGCCGAGCTGGAAAATGAAATGAAGGAGGCGGCTGCTGCGCTTGATTTCGAGACGGCGGCGCGACTTCGCGATCAGCTCTTCGAGATCAAAGCGAAAGCAGATGGCACTCGCGCACGATCGCGGGGTGCGCTCGCTGGAATCCAGGTTCGACGATAGTGCAGGCGCACCGGCACCTCGTGCCTCCGCTCGCGGCAAAGGGCCATCTTGTCCTCGACGAGCGGGAGCTGCGCGAATGGGGCCGAGAGCTGGGGCGCGCGAGCCTTCCGCCGCTGCTGATCACGCTGACCGGGGAGCTCGGTGCCGGCAAGACGACCCTCGCCCGGGCGATCTGCGAGGGTTACGGAGTCGAGGAGCCGGTGACGAGTCCCACGTACGCCCTCGTCCACCAGTACTCCGCGCCGCTCTCGACGGTCTATCACGTCGACCTCTACCGGCTCGACGATCCGTCGCAGCTCACCAACATCGGATGGGACGATCTCTTGTCCGAGCACGCGCTGGTGATCGTCGAGTGGCCGGAGCGCGCGGGGGCGAGGATACCAGAGGATCACGTCCCGATCGACATCGACTACGCCGTTGGCGAGCCGGATCGCCGTCTCCTGCTTGCCGGCTGATGACAGACTACACGCTGGCGATGGAAGGGTCGACCTATGCCGGCAGCATCGCCCTTCTGCGCGACGGTGAAGTGATCGCCGAGCGGACGTTGACGGACAGCGGAATCCCGACGCGGGACGGTCGCGACGAGCGAGTTCTGCCCTCCGTCGCCGAATGTCTTTCTGAGGCGGACGTTCGGGTCGGCGAGATTGCGCGGATAGTATGCGGGGCGGGACCGGGAAGCTTCACCAGTCTTCGGATATCGGCGTCGGTGGCCAAGGGAATCGCTGTTGGAGTTGGGTGCCCGATGTTCCCGGTTCCGTCGCTGCTGCTCTCCGCTGCCTGCGTGCAGGGAGGTCTCGAGAGCGGACGGTATCTCTCGGTCCTCCCGGCGATGCGCAATGAGTGGTTCGCTTCACTCGTCGAATGCGCTGAAGATGGAACGATCGACCTTCGAGGTGAGACATTCATCGTTCTCGGCACCGAGCTTGGTCGAGCAGCGGCAGAGAGCGATGCGCGACTGCTTGGTCCGGGCCAGGCGATCGAGGCGCGGCCGCACGCGCGAGGCGTGTCGAAGCTTCTTGGGCAGATCATTTCGGGCGGCCCGGTCACGATCGAAACGTGGGAGCCGGATTACGGGCGACTAGCGGAGGCTCAGGTGAGATGGGAAGCAGCGCACGGACGTCCACTCGTGGCGGGCGCTTGAGGTCGGCCGTGAACGCGGACGTCACCCTTCGTGCCGCGAGTGCGGACGACATTCGGGCGGTCGCCGCGATCGAGCGCGCTTCGTTCGGCGATCCATGGTCGGAGTCGGCGTTTGATGAGCTGCTGCGAAGCCGGAGCGCTATCTTTCTTGTCGCTACGCGAGGGGAAGAGAAGTCAGTCGCGGGTTATCTGATCGCGTTCGTTTTCGCCGACGAGGCGGAGATACTCAACCTCGCGGTGACGCCTGCTGAGCGGGGGCGGGGACTTGGAGGCGAGCTGCTGGACGCCGGCCTCGAGGCAGTCCGGAAGCGGGGAGCGCGGGAGGCGTTTCTGGAGGTGCGTGAATCGAACGCGTCGGCGCTGGCTCTGTATTCGTCGCGAGGGTTTTCCGCGCTTTCCCGGCGCGGAAAGTATTATCGAAATCCGGTCGAGGACGCACTCGTGTTGAGGCGTGTGATGGAAGGATGACAGAGGAAGTCTTCGGACCCTGCGGGGTCTAGAGGTCATGTTTACCATAGTTGGCGAGAACAGAAACCCTCGCCGGGAGGCAACGTGAGTCGGAGTCTGAACAAGGCAAGTCTGATTGGCAATCTGGGGAATGACCCGGAGATCCGCACCGTTACGGGCGGAAACAAGGTCGCCACTTTTTCTCTGGCTACCAGCCGGTCGTGGAACAGCGCCAGCGGCGAGAAGCAGGAGAAAACCGAGTGGCACCGTTGCGTCGTGTGGAACACCAAGGGAACCGGACTCGCCGACGTTGTCGAGAAGTATTGCAAGAAGGGCGACAAGCTTTACGTCGAAGGGCGCATCGAGTACCGGCAGTGGCAGGACAAGGAGAATCAGACGCGCTACACGACCGAGATCAACGTTCGCGACCTGTTGATGCTCGGGAGCGGCGGGGGCGGCGGTCGCGGGTCCGACTTCGATTCGGACAGCTCGCGCAGTCGTGCGCCCGCGCGGACGGCGACCCGCGGACCGGGTGCCGGCTCGACCGACACGAACTTCGAGGATTTCCCGACGGCGCTGGAAGATCAGGACGACGATCTGCCGTTCTGAGGAAATCCTTGTGGAAGCGCCGGGCGATATCGCCCGGCGTTTCTGTTCGAGTGACGGATGGATCGAATGCATCTCCTGCGGGGACGCGCTGTCTGCCAACTGCGGTTGGCTGTTCGCTTGCTGCGCGTCCTGCCTTTTCCGTGACGGACACAGGCGCCGACACGTCTACTTATCGGCAAGGCCCACCCTCGCCGGGCATCACATCCGGTCCGGGGTCTCGATCTTTCGCGGAGAGAATTTCATGCAGCCGATCAACGTCCGTTATTGCACGCAGGCAGGAACGCGATTCCGGACAAATCATCTTGTCTCTCTCGCCGCCATCCTGGCGCTGACTTT
>JAHFCS010000364.1 GCA_023249395.1 Gemmatimonadota bacterium | reverse complement strand
TCGGTACGATTGCCACCCCGGCGTGGCGAGTTCCGGTGCTTCCCCCGGCGAGTGGCGCCGCGCGCGGAACGGAAGTCAGCACGTTGCCGAGCGCGACAACAAATGCCCGGTCTCCAGATCAGTCGAATGCGACTGACATTTCTTCTTCTGCCCCGCGCGGTACCGCCGGGTCGGTGGCCGGCGAGGCAGCAAGCGGCTCGGTTTCGATCATTCGACTCCCCGGCATGTTCGCTGTGGTCCTTCCCTTTATCTGGGCCGCCGGCGCATTCGCCGTCCTTCTATGGATGGTTATCGGCCGGCTCGCGCTCCGAAGCGTAGCTCGCCGTGCAGTGACGATCGCTTCTCCCGCTTTGCAAGCCGTGCTGAATAAGGAGCGCCGCCGCGCGGGCGTGGCAAATCCTGTTGCTCTCCTGTCGAGTGAGTCGGTGAGCACTCCGCTCACCTGGGGCATCCGATCGCCGGTTATCGTGCTCCCGGCCGAGTCCGCAAAGTGGAGTGACGAGCATAGTGCGGTTGTACTGCGTCACGAGCTGGCGCATATCGCTCGCGGCGATACGCTGTTTCAGATGCTGGGCGTGGTTGCCATCGCCTTTTACTGGTTTAATCCGCTGGCATGGATCGCGGTGCGCGGGCTCCGCGCTGAGCAGGAAAGGGCGTGCGACGACAGGGTTCTCATCTCGGGGACTCCGCCGGTGGAGTATGCCGCGCATCTGCTGGAGGTTGCGCGTTCCGCTCGTGCGCTCGGACCGCAGGGATTCTTTTCGCTGGCAATGGCTCGGCCATCGCAGCTCGAGGGACGATTGCTCGCCGTGCTCAACGCGCCGCGCCACCGCAGTCGTGTTTCTCCCACGACGAAGAGGATCGCCCTCGCTGCGGCCGCGCTCTCATTCGTCGCGCTCTCTGCGTTCACGCCAATTTCACGGCAAGCCGCGCTTCCAAAAGCGGTGGTTCCTACGATCATCGCGACGCAGTTCGTGCCGCTGGCCTCGCCCATTGCCGCTGAGAAGAAAGCAGAGTGGGCGCCTGCCACGCCCAAGGCCGCGCTGGATTCGACGATCCTCAAGTGGATTGACGCATCTGCCGGGGGTACGCTCGAGCTCGAGCTCGAAACGGGAGCGGGGTTGACTATCACAGGCTGGGACGAGCAGCGAATCGAAGTGAGAGGCACGCTCGCCGGCCGCGACTGGCGTGACTCTGAAGTCAGCCTCGACCGCACCTCGACCGGAGCGCGACTTGCTGCCAGGCACCGCGGCTACTCCAGGGACCAGAGTACGAGCCACCACTTCGACATTCGCCTGCCTCGTCGTTACAACCTGCGTGTATCGTCGGCCGGCGGAGGGATCTCGATCACCGGAGTGGATGGAAACTTCATCGGACACACCGGCGGAGGCGCGATCAGGATCGAGAGGGCGAACGGCCGCGCGGAGCTCACCACCGGCGGTGGGAGCATACGGGTCACCGATTCGAATCTTTCGGGCGAAGTGAATACCGGAGGCGGGACAGTACTGATCCAGAATGTAAATGGCGGGCTCACTGGTCACTCGGGAAGCACGGGTACAGTCTACGCCAACTCCAATGGCACCTCGACGAGCACGAGCATTGGTGGGGGAATTCGACGCGGCAACATCATGGATGATGAAGGAAGCGTGACAATAAGCAGTGGCGCAAACGTCACGATCAACGAGCGCACCGGCGAGATACGCGACCCTACGGGAAAAGTGATCTTTCGAAAATCTGGAGGTCGGATCACCGTCGGCGAAGCAATGAACGGAGCTGATGTACGGACAGGTGGGGGATCGGTAACGATCGGTCGCTCGGCGGGAGATGTCATCGCGCACACGGGTGGTGGCGATGTCAGTATCGGTCCGCTCGCTGGTTCAGCCGAGGCACACACTGGTGCAGGAGACGTGACCCTCGCCTTCACCGGAATTCGCACGCCCTCGGCCGATGTGACATCGGGTAATGGTAGAGTCGTGATCACGCTGCCCGCGGATTTCTCGGGGACGCTCGACCTCGAGACCGCCTACACCGATAATCTCGGCCACCGCACCGCAATCCGGAGCGACTGGCCGCTTACGATCAGGGAGAGCTCGCAGTGGAGTGACCGGAGCGGGACGCCGCGAAAGTACGTGCGGGCGCGTCAGACAATCGGTCGTGGCGGCGGCGTCATCACGGTTCAGACTGTGAACGGCGACGTGGTGATTCGGCGGGGCCCCTAGTTGGAGAACATGCTAAGGCTTCCGCCGGTCTCTCATCTTCGGCGAGTACGCGCTGAAGTGCATAGTGTGATGGAGTGAATCAGTGTCAGTGGCGCTCCATTCTTCAGCTACCGCCTCCTCGGTGTCGCCCAGCCGTCTCAGGTCGATGCTGATCGTCCCGTCGCGCTGGACGGGATTGTAGATATTCACGAACTGTTGGTTGAAGGCGATTTCCGGCGCCTTGTACGATGTGCGTGCGTGCACGGATTGAGAGAAAGTTTCGTCTATGCCCGACAATAGAACGAGGAACTCGGCGTCGCTGTCGGTGAGGTCCTTATGCGTTAGTCCCCACATCGGACTCTTCTCGTCGATCGGGTGGACGATAGTCCAGCTCAGCGGGAAGAAGACGACTCTGGTGCGCTCGAGAGTCAGTTGATCGTACTTGCGCAGTTCGCCGTCCATCCGACTGAAGAGGACCTTTGCCTCGAGCTCGATCAGCTGGTTCGCACGACCGTTGCTCAGGCGGATCATGAATCCGGTGATGTTGCGATAGGGAGCGACCACGCCTCGCTCGCTGAAGACGATCTTCGCTGTGGGCCGCGAGAAGCGCGCGAAGAGAATCCCTGTGCCGAGGGCGAGCAGCAGGAGCCCGGTGAGTGATTCGACGGCTACAATGAGATTCGGGGCCACACCGTTCGGCTGGATGTTGCCATAGCCGATGGTGCCCAGAGTCTCCACACTGAAGAAGAATGCGCGGGCGAATTCCCCACCGAATCTCGAGGCGTCCTGCCCGATGATCGCGTCGGCCCCGCAAGCGAGGTAAGCGAGCGCAAAGATCACGTTCGCCAGGACGTAGCCGGAGATTACGGTGACAATGAACTTCTTCCAGGAAATGGTGAGAAAGAAGTGGTATGGATTGAGTGACGCGAGAAACGGCATGCCTTCGCGACGCGGATTGAAAGTGCCGTCGCGGTTGAGCAGTCGCTTTTCGTTGGCTCCGCCGACTACTGAGCCGAAGCCAAGGTCCTTGTATTCCTGAGTGCCAGCGGGAGGGATTTCGGTAGCGGTCACGGCGTTGCCTTACGTTGCGGGTGAACGCAGAGAAATTACAGTGCGGCGCTTGAATCCGCCCGCTTACAGCGGCGTCCAGTAGG
>JAHFCS010000363.1 GCA_023249395.1 Gemmatimonadota bacterium | reverse complement strand
GATCGGAATGCGCGAAGCCGAGGCGCATGAATCCCTTCTCACCTTCGATCACGTCAACCGCGCAGTAGTCCGCGAGCTCAGGCACCGCCAGCCGCGCAAGCTGGGAAATCGTCGTGTGATAGTCGAAGGACATGCCGAGCACCCTGCTCGCCTCGGCGAGAAAAGCGGCGCGCTTCTCGGCGTGCTCGGCGACGCTCCTCGCCTCCTGCTCGCGCATCAGCTCGCGCTCCTGCTTCTCGGCGCGCTTGCGGTCGGTGATGTCGCGGATGGCCGCAACGCGTACCGTTTCCAGCCCGTATGGAACCGTCCGGGCGGTGATCTCGACATCGAGCCGTGAGCCGTCCTTGCGGAGACCAATGACTTCGTATGGCGGCGGATTTCTGAGGCCCACCTCCTTCATCATCCTTTCGCTAAGACTCGCTCTCATCTCGGGAACGCAAAGCAGGTCAACCGCGTTCGCGCCGATGATCTCGGAAAGGTCGTAGCCGAACATTCTCGCGAGACTCGGATTGGCGTCGGTGACGACGCCATCCTTGTGGATCAGGATTCCCTCAACGGTTGCCTCGGCAAGACCGCGATACCGGTCTTCGCTCTCGCGAATTGCCTGCTCCGCTTTCTTGCGCGCCGTGATGTCGCGAATGAATCCGGTGAAAACGGGCGGCCCCTCGATCGGAATGCGTGTAATCGCGAGCTCGACGGGAAAGCGTGTCCCGTCGGCACGCTGAGCCCACGTCTCGACACGGTGATTGAGCATTCTCGATTCGGATGTCGACGCGAATCGCGCGACTCCTGCCCGGTGCGCTTCGCGGAGATCGAGCGGAATGATGACGTCGGCCAGCTCCTTCCCGATCACGTCCTCACTTCGATATCCGAACGTGCGCTCGGCGGCGCGATTGAAGTGGGTGATCACACCATGATGGTTCATGGAGATGATCGAGTCGAGCGCCGCGTCGACGATCGCCTCCTGCCTCACCTCGCTCTGGCTGCCGCGCTCCTCGAATCGCTTGCGCTCGAGGTACAGCCCGAGCTCGCTACCGATAACGCCGATGGTGCCCAGGAGCTCGTCGTCGGCGGGCTGGATGTCGGGGCTGAAGAACTCCATGACGCCGAGCACGGTGTGCCCGCTCTTGACCGGGAAGGCGAATGCCCCGTGAACCCCGAGTGAGGTGGCGAGCACCGAACGCGGAAAATTTGATTCGGTCTCGACGTCCTGGATCCACGCCGGCACGCCGCTGGCCCACACCTTTCCGGGAAGTCCCTGTCCCTTCTTCAAGGGCTTGTCAGGCGCGCGGCCCCGGAATCGGTCGGTGCTGCGCGATAGACGCCTGCTCTCGACGCACGTCAGCATCTGCTCGGCCTCATCGACTGTCCAGAGCGATCCGGCGCTCCAACCGAGGTTGCTGCAGATCGCCTCGATGACGCGGCGCGGAGTGTCGGACGCATCCGGGGAGTCGCCAAGTATTCGGGCGGTCGAGTATTGCGCAGCGAGGCGCTGTTCCGCTTGCTTGCGCTGCGTGATGTCGTCGAGGAAGCCGACGGAATAACTGGGGCGCCCGTCAGCTTCGCGCACGATGTTCACTGTGAGGCGCGTCCAGACGGTGAGGCCGTCCTTTCGTATGTAGCGCTTCTCGATGGAGTACCGGTCGAGCTCGCCGTGTCTCACGCGGCGATCGAAATCCGCGCTCGCCTCACGATCGTCGGGGTGTGTGAGCCCGGGGAGGTTTCTCGCCAGCAGCTCCTCTCTCGAGAAACCTACGATCTCGCACCAGCGACGGTTGACCCAGATCCACCGGTCGTCCAGAGTCTGCTGCGCCACGCCGATGGCCGCCTGCTCGAAGGTGGCGCGAAAACGCTCTTCGGTGTCGGCTTGCATTCCGGAATCAGAAGAGGCGGCGAACGGTTGCACGGCGCGCACCCGAAGACGTTGAGCAGCGTTGAATGTCACCGGTATCGAAGCGAACGGTGTGGGCAGGGGAATCGCTCGCGCCGTTCGAGCCGACAGGCAATTATGCGATGCCGGTTCGAGGCACCGCAAGGAATTTCCGCAATGAGGGTGCCGGAAAGGAAAAAGGCGGGACGTCCGAAGACGCCCCGCCTTTCCGTTCGAAGCCGGCCGCCTAAGCGACCGGCCCGAACCAGGTGCTTTACTCTTCTCCGCCTGCCGGAACCACGATCTTGTCGGATCCGATTGTCACGATGACGAAGTCATCGCGGCGGTTGCGCTGCCAGCAATCCTCGTTGTGCTCGGTGCAGACAGGACGCTCTTCACCATAGCTGACGAGGTCGAAGCGGCTGGCATCGATGCCATGCTCGACGAGGTACTTCTTCGCGGAGGCGGCACGACGCTGGCCGAGGGCCAGGTTGTACTCATCCGAGCCGCGCTCGTCGGCGTTGCCTTCGATCCTGATACGCATTCCGGGGTTGGCCGTGAGCCACGGGACCTTCTTGTCGAGTGTGGCGGCCGCATCGGAGCGGATATCGGACTTGTCGAAATCGAAGTAGATCGGGCCGGTCATGGCTGTCGTGTCGATCACGACTGCCGGTGGCACGCAGGCAGGATCCGTGGCGGTGAGACCACCGAGTCCCGGATACGGGCACATTGCAACTGGCGGCGGTGGCGGTGGCGGCGGCGGAGCAGGCGCGACGCACTGCGGGCTCGAAGCAGGAATGTTCTCGAGTCCGGCGTACGTGCACATGACTTCGCGACGTGCACCACCGATCAGCAGGCTGAGTCCAGCGCGGCCGATCAGGTTGAGGTTCTTCGTGTCCTTCATGTAGTCAGCAATTCCGTCGACACGCAGGGCAATGCGATTGGCGACGCCGAAGCGCAAGCCGGCAAGGCCGCTGACGCCGTAGTTGTACTGGAAGCTGCGGTCGACGCTGGCCGCGATGAGTGACGGACTCGCATAGTTGCTGCGGACTCCGCCAGCGCCGAGAATGAACTGGACGCGCGAAGCGACCGGGATGTTGTAGTTCATGCGCAGCGCGAACGACGTGTAGCTGACGTCGCTGCCCGCGTTCTTGAATACATGGCCGGTGGCGTCCTTCCGCTGCGTCTTGGTGTTCTGGCCATCGCCCTCGAGCTCCCAGTGCGTGTCAGTGAGGAACACGCCGACTCGTCCGCCGAAGCCGACGTGGTTGTCCGGGTTGCCAGGTGCGCCCTCGCGGATGTTGGAATCACTGCCGCCGCCGAAGTGCGTGTACTGAACGAATGGACCGATTTCCAGTGTTCCTGGAAGAGCCGCTTCCGGCATCTCGTCCCACCACTGCATCGGGGCCCACGGTCCCGAGGCGTTCGCCAGCATGTCGCCGCCCAAAAGCGCGGCAAGGTCCGGGTGGAACTCCAACCCCGCCTGAGCGCG
>JAHFCS010000362.1 GCA_023249395.1 Gemmatimonadota bacterium | reverse complement strand
ACAGGCGATCCAGCAGCTGAACAGTGTTGGAGCCCGCGTGGTCGGCGCGGTGCTGAACGACCCCGACGCCAAGGTTCCGAGCTACTGCGGATACTACCACTACGAATACGCGGGCGCGGGCGAGTAAGGGCTGACCTCGGTATCGCCGCGATCACCTGGCGCTGATCAACGCCCTCGGCTGCGCCACACGCTTGCCCGCCGCGTGGCCGGACGACCGACTGCTCCATCCACGAAGTTCGCCGAGGGCTCCTTGTTGGCGAGCTGTGAAGCACGCAGTAGCAGCCACTGCTCGAGCCCAGGTGCAATTATTTTCGCCGCCCGCTCGGCACCGTACGGCCTGACGCTGTGTTCGGCGCTGCACCAGATCGCGAGCTTGTAAACAGGAGCCGAGTCCTCGACCGGCCCGGGCCGAAGCGGATACTCGAGCTTCCATGCCCAGGGGCCGAGCGGCTGGCTATCGGCATTCCGCGGCGAGTCCTCGTCGCGCAGCAACTCCATTTTCAGGAAGCCGAAGCTTTCGGCGGTCGAGGAAAGAAGGGACGATACCTCCTCGACTCCGTGCGCATTCTGTATTCGCGCCGTCAGATCGAGCGCGAGTATCTGGTCGCTGATGACGCGCCTGAAGCGGGACGGTGCCGTGAAAAGAACTTCGCCGGCGACGACGAGCTCGTGATAGGACAACAGGTTGGTTCCATATATCACGAGGATGCTGAGGCCGACCAGTCCAAGTATTGCGATCGACGTCGCGACGTAAGGCGCCGTGAGCGCGATGAGGAGGCCGAACGACGCCATCCCGATCGCCAGGCACCAGAGCACGATCGCAGTACGCTCAGGCGACAAGCCAAGGGCGAGAAGTCGGTGGTGAATGTGTCGCGCATCCGCGCCTGACAGCGGAACTCCTCGCAGCCATCGCCGCAGGACTGCGAGCAGCACGTCGAGCAGCGGAACGAACATCGCCAGGATCGGAACGACCGCGAGTACCGACGGTCCCTGGACCTCCGCCGCCCTCAGCAAAAACACCGCGATGAGAAAACCGACGCTCATGCTTCCGGCGTCGCCGAGGAAAACGCGAGCCTTCGGAAAGTTGAATTGGAGAAAGCCGAACAGCGCGCCGCACAGCGCCATCGCCGGGATGAGCACGGCGACGTTTCCGAGTGCCGCTCCGGCTATGACGATCGTCGCGCCGGCGACAATCGCGATCCCACCTGCGAGTCCGTTGAGTCCATCCGTAAAGTTGTACGCGTTGGTGACCCCGACTATCCACAACAGCACGAACGGGGCGGAAAGAATCCCGACGTGCACGCCCGCGCCATAGCCCAGTGTTACGCTATCGAGGCGAACTCCGAAATAGTAGGCGATGATCGCCGCGGCCACCTGCGCCACAAACTTCGTTCCTGGCGAGAGCCCCCGAACATCGTCAAGCAATCCGATGAGAAAGAGGATCGATGCGCCGATGAACGCTCCAGTGAGCACTCGCGTATCGGCGGGAGAAAGCGCCCGGCCGAGAAACGCGCTGGACCCAACGAAGAGGACTCCAGCGCTGACGGCCGCGGTCGCGAGATAGACCGCGACTCCGCCAAGTCGCGGGACCGGGGAGACATGCAGCCGGCGCACGCCGTCGGGTGCGTCGTACAGCTTGAGTCCGGCCGCAACCCGTATTACCAGCGGTGTGAGCAGAAAGCTCGCGCACGCTCCGAGCAGGAAGATCGCGCCGAGCCAGGCGAGGAGAATCAAGCTCATGCTGGCGGCTGGTGACGAGGCATGGGCTTCCAAATTACCGCACCCCGAGTCACCCCGCCACCAGATTCGAGGCTCTCAGCCCTCGCTGGGACCCACTGCGGCTCCGGCTTTCCTCAGGCGACCGGCGATCGAAGCGTTCATTCTCGCATGCAGCACGAGCTCATCGCCTTCATGCATCTGATCGATGACCTCCGCTTCACGATGTACTTCCGCCAGCAGCTTGCCGGCCGTCACCGGTACGCGTATCTCGGTTATCGGCATGCGGGCGCGTATTGCAGACAGAAGCGCTCGCTGAAGTGGATCGAGCCCGCCACGGACAGCCGCTGATACGAACACGGAGTCCGGCAACAGATTCCGGATCGATGACTCGAGGCCAATGAGATCCCCCTCGGAGACCAGGTCGATCTTGTTGAACACGTTGAGCACCGGCTTCCCGCCAGCGCCAATCTCGCCGAGGACTCCTTCGACAACAGTCCGCTGCTCGTCCCATGCCGGGTGAGAAATGTCGATGACATGAAGGAGCAGGTCAGCTTCCCCAACTTCCTCGAGGGTCGCGCGGAACGAGGCAACCAGATGGTGCGGAAGCTTCCGGATGAAGCCGACGGTATCGGTGAGCAGAATCGAGCTGTTGTCGGCCAGCTGCACTTCGCGAGTCAGCGGGTCGAGCGTTGCGAACAGGCGGTCTTCCACCACGATCGACCCCGATCCGGAGAGTGACCGAAGAACGGAGGATTTTCCGGCGTTCGTATATCCAACGAGACTCGCGCGGAATTCTCCCTTCCTCGACGTCCGCTGGACTTCGCGCGATTTCTGAACGTCCTGCAATCGCTGGCGCAACAGCTTGATACGGTTGTTGATCAGGCGACGGTCTGTCTCCAGCTGCGTTTCACCTGGTCCGCGAACGCCGATGCCGCCGCGGAATTTCTCGAGGTGAGTCCACATTCGGGTGAGTCGCGGAAGCATGTACTGGAGCTGCGCGAGCTCCACCTGCATCCGCGCTTCGCTCGATCGTGCGCGCGTCGCAAAGATGTCGAGAATGAGCTCGGCCCGATCCATCACCCGCTGGCCGGTCGCATCCTCGACATTCTTTCCCTGGGCGGGAGTCAGCTCGTCGTCGAAGATCACCAGTGTCGCACCAGTATCGACGATCGCCTGGCTCAGCTCTTCGATCTTTCCCTTGCCGAGATAGGTCGCGGGGTTCGGCCGGTCGATCTGCTGGGTGAGCTGGCCGACGACAACCGCTCCCGCGGTGTCAGCCAGGCGCTCGAGCTCCTCGAGGTGCTCACCCATTACCTGCGAACGACTGGGGGCCGGCGCCGCCGACGAGCCATTCCCGTTGTTGCGGCCGTTCGGCCCCTTGATCTGTGCCCCGACGAGGATGACTCGCTCGACCGGGGATTCAAGCTCGATCAATTCTCGCGTGATGTCCTACCTTCTCTGCTGGCTGGTGCCACCGAAGCTCGAGAACCGGCCCCGCTGGTCGTACGGTTGAGTGAAACTACCCAAGGGAGTGTCTACAGTCACGTCTCCGAGCACACGATAGTTGACGCTTCCGCTCTGAAGCAGCTGTCGTCCCGCGGCGCCCAGACCGGCGTAGGTGAAATCCATCGGGATGGTGACGAAT
>JAHFCS010000361.1 GCA_023249395.1 Gemmatimonadota bacterium | reverse complement strand
GCGAACGGCAGTGCTGACGAGATGAGGGGAGCAGTGAATTGGGCCTGAAGGTGACGGTGGTCGGGAGCCAGGATCGCGAGCTCGAGGCCGTGCTGCGCGCCTGCGGGGCTACGACCAGCATGGTGCCGATCACCGAACTGGCGGCACTCTCCCAGCCCACGTCCAAACAGCCCGACGTGGTCGTGCTCGACCTGCGAGAGCACCCGAGCGTCCCGCCGGGGCTGACGGCGCTCAAACGACAGCACGCGGAAACCGGGGTCATCATCGTCGCCAAGACGCTCGACCCCGATCTCATGCTTTCGGCGATGCGCGCCGGGGCCAACGAATGTGTGGCCGAACCGGTGACTCAGGGCGAGCTGGACGCGGCGCTCACGCGGATCGCGGCGCGTCAATCCGCACCGGCCGCGAGTCAGGCGTTTGCGATTGTTGGAGTGAAGGGTGGCGTCGGCGCGACGTGGCTGGGGGTGAACGTGGCTACGGCGCTTGCGCGAGTGGCAACCGCCGGTGCAGTGCTCGTCGACCTTCACGTCGCGCGCGGCGAGGCCGCACTGTACCTGGGAGTGGAGCCGCGCTTCACGGTCGTCGACGCGCTGGATAACATCCACAAGCTCGACGAAGCGTTCTTTCGTTCGCTGATCGTGCGGGCGCCGTCGCGGCTCGATTTGCTCGCCGCGCCGGACGGCACCGCCTCCAGTCGCCTGGACGCGTCGCGCGTCCGCACGCTTCTCGAATTCACGTCCAAGCACTTCGAGTTCACGGTTGCCGACGTCCCTCGCACCGAGCCCGGCGCGCTGGACGCGCTCGAAGGCATGAAGTCGATCGTCGTCGTGACGACGCAGGAGTTGCCCTCCGTGCGGAGTGCAACCGTGATGGTCAACCGCCTCAGACTGCGGTACGGCAAAGAGCGCGTGCTCGTCGTAATAAACCGAAAAGACAAACATTCGGAAATCAGCCACGAAGACATCGAGCAGGTGCTCGGGGCGCCGGTGGCGCACGCGTTTCCCAGTGACTACAGGATGACGCTGGAAGCGCTGAACAAAGGACGGCCGGCGGTGCTCGACAATCACAGCAGCCTGGCCGCGTCGTTCGAGAAGTTTGCGCGGTCGTTGGCCGGACTCAAGATCGAGAAATCGGACACCCCGGCAGCGTCGGGCTGGCTGGGGCGTCTGGCGGGGCGCAAGTAGAGACGGCTCCGCGGTTTTGAAGACATCGGAGTGGGTTCCATGAGCATCAATGTGGAAACGGGACTCTCGTTGACGGTTGTCGACACGCGGGATCCCCGATATCAGTCGATGAAGGGTCGGGTGCACGAGGAGCTCCTGAACCGGCTGAACCTGGAGCGTCTCACGCGCACACGACGCGAAGACGCAGAGCCGGAAATCCGCGGCCTCATCACGGGGTTGCTCGATCGAGAAACCCTGACGACGCCGCTCAGCTCGTACGAGCGCGACAGCCTGATCACCGACGTGTTCAACGAGTTGTTCGGCCTCGGACCGCTGGAAGCGCTCCTGAGCGATTCCACGGTGTCGGACATTCTGGTGAACCGCGCGGATCAGATTTACGTCGAGCGCCACGGACGCCTCGAGCTCACCGACACGGTGTTTCGCGACAATCGACACGTGTTGCAGATCATCGAGCGGATCGTGAGCTCGATCGGCCGCCGCATCGACGAGTCGAGCCCCATGGTGGACGCCCGGTTGGCGGACGGCTCCCGCGTGAACGCCATCATTCCGCCGCTCGCCCTGGACGGACCCGCGTTGTCAATCCGGAAATTTCCCACGGACCGCCTCAGCGCGCCGGAGCTCGTGGCCCGAGGGGCGCTGACACAGGGCATGCTCGATTTCCTGAACGCCGCGGTCGCCTGCCGGAGCAACGTCATCGTGTCGGGCGGCACCGGCTCAGGGAAGACGACGCTCTTGAACGTCCTCTCGAGCTTCATTCAGGACGATGAACGGGTCGTGACGATTGAGGACGCGGCCGAACTGAAACTGAGACAACGGCATGTCGTAAGGCTGGAAACGCGTCCGGCCAACATCGAAGGCAAAGGGGAGGTCCGACAACGCCAGCTCATGATCAACGCGCTGCGGATGCGGCCGGACCGCATCGTCGTCGGCGAGGTGCGCGGCGAAGAGGCGCTCGACATGCTGCAGGCCATGAATACAGGCCACGATGGCAGCCTGACGACGATTCACGCCAACAGCCCGCGAGACGCGTTGTATCGGCTCGACACCATGGTGGCCATGGCCAATTTGAACCTGCCGGAGCGGGCCGTCCGGCAGCAGATCGCGTCGGCGGTGAACCTGATCATCCAGGCGACGCGCTTTTCCGACGGGAGCCGGCGCGTCACGGCGATTTCGGAAATCACCGGCATGGAGGGCGAAGTGATCACCTTGCAAGACCTGTTCTTGTTCGAGCGCACCGGCATGTCGCCCGAACGGAGAGTCATTGGACGTTTCCGGGCCTCCGGGATCAGGCCCAAGTGCAGCGAGAAATTGGCGACGTCGGGCCATCACTTGCCGATGGAGATGTTCGAGCAGGTCGAATACGTAGGTTGATTTCTGTGAACCTTGTTCTCGGCACGTTCGTTGGCGTCCTCGCGCTCGTGCTGGGCGCGTACTGGCTGTTCGTGGTCCGGCAGGAGGCCGGCGCGCAGCGTGCGATCCAGAAGCGGCTGCGCCCTCAGGAGGAAGCCGCGCGAAAGGGTGGCCTGACCGTTGCGAAATCCGAGCAACGCGAAGGAGGCGCCACGCCGTTCAGGCGCCTGCAGAGCCTGGTTGACCAATCCGGCCGCCGGCTGACCGTCCCGGCGCTGCTGCTCATGTGCGGAACATGCGGATTGATCGCAGGTTTGACGGTCTGGATGGTCATCGAGCAACCCGCCGTGGCCGGCGGCGCCGCCGCGTTGGCGATGATGGTGCCGTACTGGGTGGTGAAACATTTCGCGACCAGCCGGATGTGGAAATTCGAGGAGCAATTTCCCGAAGCCATCGATCTCATTGCTCGAGCGCTTCGCGCGGGCCATTCGTTTCCGCCGGCGTTGTCCATGGTTGCCGACGAGCTTGGCGATCCTGTCGGACCTGAGTTCAAGTTGTTGTACGACCGCCAGAACTTCGGCATGCCGATGCCGGACGCCTTGCGGTCGTTCGCCGCCCGTGTGCCGCTCATCGACGCTCGTTTCTTCGTCACGGCCGTGCTGACGCAGCGTGAAGCCGGAGGCAACCTGTCGGGTGTGCTCGACAATCTCTCTTCGGTGATCCGCGAGCGATTCAAGGTCAAGCGGCAGGTCGGTGTGATCTCCGCGCACGGCCGCATGACGGCGGCCATCCTCTCGGGATTGCCGCCGGTCGTGGCGATCGCCCAGTTCTTG
>JAHFCS010000360.1 GCA_023249395.1 Gemmatimonadota bacterium | reverse complement strand
CGAAAACCTTCGGCGCCGACGATGTCCGAACCGCCGCCGACTGCGGCCAGTCCGATTTCGGCGAAAACAAGGTCCAGGAGGCGCTGCAGAAAATGGATGCCACCGCCGACCTGCCGATCACGTGGCATCTGGTCGGCCATCTGCAGTCGAACAAGGCTCGGAAGGCCGGTGCCAGGTTCGACGTCGTGCACTCGGTGGACGACTGGGCGATTGCCGCGCGACTCGACGAAGCCGCAGGCGCGGCGAACCGCACGATCAGATTGCTGGTACAGGTCAACCTTGCCGGCGAACCGTCCAAACATGGCGCGAGGGCCGATGAGCTGCTGTCGATCTTTCAAGCCGCCGGGCCCTTGCACAGGGCCCGTTTTGTCGGGTTGATGATGTTGCCCCCCGCCGTCGAGGATCCGGAACACGCGCGGCCGTATTTCCGCGCGCTTCGGGAGTTGAGGGAAGGGCTCGTGGCACGCGGCGTGGATGCAGCGATGGTGCACGAACTGTCCATGGGGATGAGCGACGATTTCGAAGTCGCCGTCGAGGAAGGCGCCACCCTCGTCCGTGTCGGGACAGCCATTTTCGGGAGGCGCACCGACGCGTGACCCTGGCGCTGTCGTCCGGAGAGTCTCGAGCCGATAGAGGAGGCCAAGAACGATAGCCTGAGCTGGCCGCGCCTGGAGCGGGGCCCCGGCGCCTTGAAGAAGGTGAGACCCCTCGAGATGACACCATGAACGTCAGCCCTCTCGATCTCAGACAACAGCGATTCCGGACCGCATTCCGCGGCTTCGACAAGGTCGAGGTCGCATCGTTTCTGGCCGCCGTGGCCGACGATTACGAGCAGGCGCTCCGCGACACGGATCGACTCCGGCAGGATCTCTCACGGATGGAAGGGGTCCTGAACGAGCACCGCGAGCAAGAGAAGAGCCTCAAGATCACCCTGATGGCGGCGCAGAGGCTTTCCGACGACATCAAAGCGCAGGCCGATCAGGAAGCCACGCGGATTCTCCGCGAGGCGGAAGTGCGCTCGGATCTGCTTCTTGAGAAGACACAGACGAGGCTGGAGGACATCCAGCGCGAAATCGACGGCCTGAGACTCAAGCGCAAGGACGTCGAGACGACCGTCGAGGCCACGATCCACGCCTTGCGTAATACGCTCGACTTCGTCCGCGAGCAGGAAGCGCACGAGCGCGACGAGCGAATCCTTCTCCACCGCCCGCGACACGCGGAGGTGGATCAGTCGGCAGTCAACGGGTACGGGATAGTCCGTTCACGTCCGATTGGCAACCTGACCGCCACGGTAACTACCGACTGCTGACTGTGATTCGTGACACTCCGACCGGCGTCGAGCTCGACGTCCGCGTCATTCCTCGCGCACGAAAGAGTGAACAGGCCGGCCTGCGAGACAACGCCATCGTCGTTCGTCTCGCTGCGCCGCCGGTCGAAGGCGCCGCCAACGACGCGCTGGTCGCGTGTGTCGCGGAGTGGCTCGGCGTGCCCCGCCGCGCCGTTTGCATCCTCTCGGGCGAGCGAAGCCGCCGGAAGCGTCTCTCGGTCACTGGCGTGACCGCGGACCTCGTTCGCACGCGGCTGCGGCAATGAGCGCGACCGCTACGGTGTGTTCGAGAACGTATCGACGTGAAAATTGAACGGCCAGGAGTACTTGAAGCCGGGCGCCAGTTCGATGACTCGTCTGTAGGCGCCGTCGACGATGGTGTGGTACTCCGCGGTGCGTAACTCGAGGCTGTCTTCGGTCACCGGTATGTCGAACTGCGATGCGAGATTGACGATCTGCTGCCTGACCTGCTCGTCCGATTTGCCCGCGCGGAACTGTGTGGCCGCCTGCACCGAGTCCACGAACTTGTAATGGCTGGCGTACACGCTCCCCACGCGCCACGCGGCGTTGGCAATGAGAGCGGCCAGAGCCAGCTTGATGAGGAGCTTCATCACCGGATCTGATGGAGCATGCGGTCCCAGCGGGTCCGCGTGAAGAAATGAGCGAACACCGACGCGAGGCCTTTCAGCGTCGCGCCCGCGCCCTCTTCCTGATAATCCTCGCGCCCCGCTTCGTACGACCAGTAGATAACGAGCGCCTTACCTTTGATGTAATCGCGGCGGAGGAATCCCCAATACCGGCTGTCCTGCGAGTTGTCCCGGTTGTCGCCCATCATGAAGTACTGGTCGGAGGGAACAGTGACCGGCCCGTACTGTTCGCGCACGTCAGACGACGTCACCTCGTGCAACGCGGACGATGCACCCGGCGGTTCCAGGAAGTGCACGTAGGGCTCGTCGAGCGCCTTGCCGTTGATGTAGACCCTCTTCTGGCGCAGCTCGAGCGTCTCGCCTGGAAGGCCGACCACGCGCTTGATGAAGTCGCGGTCCGGCTCCACGGGGTACTTGAACACGAGCACGTCTCCACGCTTGACGGTACCGACCGGTAGCAGCGCGCGCTCGAAGGGCGACGCCGTCGGACCGAACGTGAACTTGTTGACAAGCAGGTGATCGCCGATAAGGAGATTGTTCTCCATCGAACCGGTCGGAATCTTGAACGCCTGCACGACGAACGTCCGGATGAAGAGCGCGAGGATCACGGCAATGACAATGGACTCGAAGTACTCGCGGACGGTCGATTTCTTGAACGCTTTGGGCATGTCGTTTGTCCAAGGCCCAGAGCCTGAAGCCCAAAGGCCGTAGGCTTCAGGCTCTCGGGTCTTGCTATTCTTCTGTCCCCATCTTGAGGACGGCAAGGAAGGCTTCCTGCGGAATCTCCACGCGACCGACGCGTTTCATCCGCTTCTTCCCTTCCTTCTGCTTTTCGAGCAGCTTGCGCTTCCGTGAGATGTCGCCGCCGTAGCACTTCGCCAGCACGTTCTTCCTCAGCGCCTTGACCGACTCCCGCGCGATCACGCGGCTGCCGATCGCCGCCTGGATCGCCACTTCGAACATCTGCCGCGGAATCAGCTCGCGCATCTTGGCCGCGACCGCACGGCCCCGCTCGTAGGCCGTGTCGCGGTGCACGATGATCGAGAGCGCGTCCACCGGATCGCCGTTGACCAGGATGTCCAGCTTCACGAGCGGCGACGGCCAGTAGCCGGTGACATGATAATCGAGCGATGCATATCCGCGCGAAATGGTCTTTAGCCTGTCGTAGAAGTCGAGAACGACCTCGTTGAACGGCAGCTCGTAAGTAATGAGCACGCGATCCGAGGCGAGATATTCGAGCGTCTTCTGCACGCCGCGCTTGTCCTGGCAGAGCTGGAGAATCCCGCCGACGAACTCGGCCGGCGTCAGGATCATCGCCGTGATCACCGGCTCCTCGATTTTCTCGATCCGGCCGGCATCGGGCAGCTTCGCCGGGCTGTCGATTTCCACGACCGCTCCATCGGTC
>JAHFCS010000359.1 GCA_023249395.1 Gemmatimonadota bacterium | reverse complement strand
TTGATTACCGGCGGTGCTGGATTCATTGGATCGCATCTGTCCGAGCACTCCTCGACGGAGGCCATCAGGTACTCGTGCTCGACAACCTGTCGACCGGCTCGATCGACAACATCGCTCACCTGAAAGGGCGCGATGGGTTCGAGTACTTCGTCGACACCGTGAACAACGAGCCGCTGCTCGCCGAGCTGATCGATCGCAGCGACGTCGTCTTTCATCTCGCCGCGGCCGTCGGCGTCAAGCTGATCGTCGAGCAGCCGGTGCACACCATCGAAACGAACGTGCACGGTACCGAGGTCGTGCTGAAGCACGCGAACAAGAAGAAGAAGCTCGTAGTCGTCGCCTCCACTTCGGAGGTGTACGGCAAGAGCGAGCATGTGCCGTTTCGAGAGGATGCAGACCTGGTGTTGGGTCCGACACCCAAACATCGGTGGGCGTACGCGTGCAGCAAGGCGATCGACGAGTTCCTCGCGCTCGCGTACTGGAAAGAGCGCAAGCTTCCGATCATCGTCGTACGGCTCTTCAATACCGTGGGCCCACGGCAAACCGGTACGTACGGAATGGTCATTCCGAACTTCGTGCGGCAGGCCCTCGCGGATGAGCCGATTACCGTGTTCGGTGACGGGACCCAGTCGCGCTCCTTCAGCCATGTCGCCTACATCGTTGACGCGCTGATCCAGCTGGTGGCAGAGCCAAAGGCCATTGGCCAGGTGATCAACATCGGCAATACGCAGGAGATCACCGTTCGAGCACTGGCCGAGCGCGTGCGCGAGCTCACCGGCTCGAAGTCGCCCATTGAGCTCGTGCCTTACGACGTCGCCTATGAATCCGGTTTCGAGGACATGCCCCGCCGCGTCCCCGACCTCGGCAAGATCGAGTCGCTCATCGGCTACAGTCCGCGCTATTCGCTGGACGATGTTCTCCAGCAAGTCATCGAGTATTTCCGAAGGAACTAGCTGAACCCGGCTTTGCTTGGATCGCCCGCGGAGGCCGCGTATACTGGCTGACAGCCATGCGGATATTCAAGGCTGCCGCGCTCGGCGCCCTCGTCCTGGTTGTCCTCCTCGTCGCGGTTTCGACCGCCTTCGCTGAGGTGCAGCTCACGATTCGCGATGGACGCGTCACGCTCGTGGCCAGAGACGCGACTGTGCGGCAGATCCTCACCGAATGGGCACAGATCGGCCAGACGAAGGTCGTCAACGTCGAGCGTCTTCCCGGCGGGCCCGTGACGCTGCAGCTCACGAACGTGCCGGAGGAAGAGGCGCTCGACATCCTGCTCCGGTCGGTGAGCGGCTATATGGCCGCGCCGCGGCCGACCGCCGTCGCCAATCTCTCTCGGTACGACCGCATCCTGGTGATGCCCACGCTCGCCGCAGCGCGGCCGGTGGCCGCGACGCCGACGCCCATCTTCCGGCAGCCGGCCGTTTCGCCGACGCCGGCCGACGACAATACGGATGACGATCGACCGACGCCGAGCGTGGTGATGCCGACCAACGGCCCGCTGTTCCAGACGTTTCAGCAGCCGCAGGTCGTGAACCCACGGCAGGGCACGCCTGGAGCGATTCCCGGTACCGTCCAGCAACAGCCGGCGTCGGTCGCGCCGGCTCCCGTTGGACAACAACCGGCGATTGCCGCGCCGTACCCGGGCTCGACCGTCGTCGGAGCGCCGCGGCCCGGCATGGTGATTCAGCCTCAGCCTCCGGTGCAACCTGGTCAGGCGCCACAACCCACGCCGTAGCATTCACCTGACGACCCAGCCACAACATGGCGTTCATCGACGACCTGAATGCGGCCATTGCGGACGCGATGCGCAAGCAGGAACGGCTCCGCCTCGACGCGCTTCGCATGCTGAAAGCAGCACTGATGAATCGAGAAATCGAGCGCGGCCGCACGCTCGACGACGGCGAATCGCGTCAGGTCGTCAGCTCGCTCGTCAAGCAACGGAAAGATTCCATCGAGCAGTTCATGAAGGGCGGCCGCACCGATCTCGCCGACAAGGAAGCGGCCGAGATCGTCGTGCTCGAATCGTATCTTCCGCCGCCGGCCGATCACGCGGCGGTCGAACGCGCCGTCGTCGAAGCCATTGCCGAGACCGGCGCCGCGTCTCCCAAAGACATGGGCCGCGTGATGAAAGCGGCGATGGCGAAGCTGGCGGGCCAAAGCGTTGACGGGAAGGCGCTCAACGAGATCGTGCGGCACAAGCTGGCCGGTACCTGAGGGTTTGTCCAGTTCCGAACCGCCGTCGGAAACGCTCGGCGTCAGGCTGGCCCGCTCCGCGAGCCTGACGGGCGCCGCGACGTTGACGAGCCGCGTGCTCGGGCTCGCTCGCGACCAGGTGCTTGCGGCTCTCTTCGGTGCCGGCAACGACATGGACGCCTTCATCGTCGCGTTCCGCATTCCCAACCTCGTACGCGATCTGTTTGCCGAAGGCGCGATGAGCGCCGCCTTCGTGCCTGCCTTCACGCGTCACCTGACGCTCCACGGAAGACCGGCTGCGTGGCGTCTCGGTAACAACGTGTTGAACGCGCTCCTCATCGTGACCGCGGGGCTCGCCGTCGCTGGAATGATCTTCGCGCGTCCGCTCGTCACGCTGTACGCCGGCGATTTCGCGAGCGTGCCGGGCAAACTCGAGCTCACGATCCGGCTCACGCGCGTGATGCTCCCATTTCTGACGATGGTCGCCGTCGCGGCTGTCGCGATGGGCATGCTCAACTCGCTCCATCACTATTTTGTGCCGGCGCTCTCACCGGCCATGTTCAACGTCGCAACGATCGTCTGCGCGATCGTGCTCGTCCCGTTGATGACTCCGCTTGGATGGCCGCGAATCATGGCAATTGCCATCGCCGCGCTCCTGGGCGGGCTCGGTCAGGTCCTGATTCAATGGCGGCCCCTCTCGCACGAGGGCTTTCGGTACGCGCCGGTGTTCGAGCCGTCCGACAAAGGACTGCGCGACGTGGTCGTGCTGATGGGTCCGGGCACGATCGGCCTGGCGGCTACGCAGGTCAACATTTTCGTCAATACGCTCCTGGCGACGGGTCAGGGCACCGGCGCGGTTTCATGGCTGACCTACGCCTTTCGGCTGATGTATCTGCCGATTGGTGTGTTCGGTGTGTCCATCGCGACGGCCGTGCTTCCAGCGGTTTCGCGGCACGCGGCGGTCGAGGACCTTGCGGGCATTCGCACCACGGTCTCGCGCGGCCTGGCGATGATGTTGATGCTGAACGTTCCGGCGACGCTCGGCCTGCTCGTGCTCGCGCGACCGATCGTGGAGCTGCTCTTCGAGCACGGACGCTTCGTCGCGGCCGATACGGATGCGACCGCCGCGGCGCTGCGGCTGTACGCGGTGGGCCTCGTCGGTTATTCCGCGGCCCGGATCGTATCGCCGACT
>JAHFCS010000358.1 GCA_023249395.1 Gemmatimonadota bacterium | reverse complement strand
CGAAACGCTCGCGTACCCCGATTCGCTTGTCGGCACCGATTCGCACACGACGATGATCAACGGACTCGGTGTCCTCGGTTGGGGTGTGGGCGGCATCGAAGCGGAAGCGGCGATGCTCGGCCAGCCGGTATCGATGCTGATCCCCGAAGTCGTCGGCTTCAAGCTGCATGGAAGGCTGCCGCCCGGCGCCACTGCCACGGACCTCGTGCTCACCGTCACGCAGCAGCTCCGGCAGAAAAAAGTGGTCGGGAAGTTCGTCGAGTTCTACGGGGCCGGATTGTCGTCGCTGTCGCTCGCCGATCGCGCGACGATCGGCAACATGGCGCCCGAGTACGGTGCGACGATGGGATTCTTCCCGGTTGACAACGAGACCGTGAATTACCTCCGCTTCACTGGGCGCGACGAACAGCAGGTCGCGCTTGTCGAAGCCTACACGAAGGCACAGGGACTTTTCAGGACAGACGACACTCCGGACCCGGTATTCACCGACACATTGGAGCTGGACCTCGGAACCATCGAGCCGAGTCTCGCGGGGCCGAAGCGGCCGCAGGACCGCGTTCCGCTCAAGGTGGCAAAGACGATGTTTCTCGAAGCGCTCCGCGCCGATCTCGAAAGGACGGGAACGATGGCCGGCGCCGCAGCGGCGAGACAGGCGATGACGGTCGCCGCATCTCCGCAATTGTCGCCGTCGGTGGTCGCGACGTCTCACGAGGAGCAGGCAGGAGCAGACGCAGCCGTCGCAGTCACGATGAATGGAAAGTCGTTCGGACTGAAGCATGGCTCAGTGGTGATCGCCGCGATCACGAGCTGCACCAACACCTCAAATCCGAGTGTCATGCTGGCGGCGGGACTTCTCGCTCGGAACGCTGTCGCGACGGGACTTTCAACGAAGCCATGGGTCAAGACGAGTCTCGCTCCCGGATCGAAAGTAGTCACCGAGTATTTCCGCAAAGCGGGGGTGATGGGCGACCTCGAGACGCTCGGCTTCAACGTCGTCGGATATGGATGCACGACTTGCATCGGCAACTCGGGTCCCCTGCCCCAGCCGATCGCTGACGCCGTGGAACAGAACAAGCTCGTCGTCGCAGCGGTGCTCTCCGGCAACAGAAACTTCGAGGGGCGGATCAACCCCCTCACACGCTTCAACTACCTCGCGTCGCCGCCGCTCGTGGTCGCCTATGCGCTCGCTGGGCGAATGGACATCGATTTCAACACCGAGCCTCTGGGTGTCGGGAAGGACGGCCCCGTTTTTCTGCGCGACCTGTGGCCGGCCCCAAAGGAAGTCGAAGAAGAGATCCTCCGCTCAGTGAAGGCGGAGATGTTCCACGCACAGTACGCTGACGTCTTCCACGGCGACGAAAGCTGGCGCGGACTGCCTGTTCCGGAAGGCGACCTCTACGCGTGGGACGAGAGCTCGACCTACGTGAAGAACCCGCCGTTCTTCGACGGGATGACGATCACTCCTCCCGGAGTGCGAC
This sequence comes from Gemmatimonadota bacterium, assembly GCA_023249395.1. Lineage (GTDB taxonomy): Bacteria > Gemmatimonadota > Gemmatimonadetes > Gemmatimonadales > Gemmatimonadaceae > UBA4720. Next base: position 1,908 of record JAHFCS010000358.1, on the reverse strand, counting down.
CCATCATCGGCGCTCGAACCCTGGCGATGCTCGGCGATTCAATCACGACGGATCACATCTCGCCGGCAGGCTCGATCCCGGCGGCCAGCCCGGCCGGCAAATGGCTGATCGCCCACGGCGTGAAGACGGTGGACTTCAACTCCTACGGCGCACGCCGCGGGAATCACGACGTGATGGTGCGCGGAACGTTCGCCAACATCCGGCTGCGCAACGAGCTGGCACCGGGCACCGAGGGCGGATGGACAAGTACATCACCTGGCGCAGAGCCGGCGACGATTTACGATGCGTCGGTGGAATACCAGTCGAAGGGCGTTCCGCTGGTGATCATCGCCGGAAAGGAGTACGGCACCGGCTCTTCCCGCGACTGGGCGGCCAAGGGGACGCTGCTGCTGGGCGTGCGCGCTGTGATCGCCGAATCGTTCGAGAGAATTCACAGGTCGAACCTCGTCGGGATGGGCGTGCTGCCGCTCGAGTTCGTGGATAACGAGACCCGCGTGTCGCTCGGCCTCACAGGCTTCGAGACATTCGAGATTCTCGGGCTCTCCGACGAGATGCGGCCCAAGTCGAAGCTCACGGTGCGGGCGACTTCGAGCGATGGACGTGTGAGGACGTTCAGCGCCATCTCTCGAATCGATACGCCGGAGGAGATGAGCTACTACCGGCACGGAGGAATTCTTCCCTACGTGCTGAGGCAGCTCGTGTCCTCCTGATCAGAAGACGAACATGCCGATCGCGGCGCCGAACATCACGAGAGTCGCGATCGTCACCATGGTCCGGCCAAGCCGCGAGCTCGGCTGGCCCGCCATGAGCTTTGCATCGGCGGCGACGATGAGGATGCACACGAGAAGGAACGGAGCGAGAAGCCCGTTGAGCACCGCCGTCAGGTAGAGCGCCCTCACCGGATTCACGTCGAGAAACACCATCGAACCGCCGAGTGCTATCGACACGGCGAAAGCGGAATAAAACGCGCGAGCCTGCGGATATCGCTCGTCCATCCCCTCTCGCCAGCCGAAGATCTCGGCGAACGCATAAGCGGCCGAGCCGGCGAGAGTCGGAATGGCGAGCGCTCCGGTGCCCACGATTCCGATGGTGTAGAGAAGCGCTGCGAAGCGACCGGCGAGCGGCGTCAGCGCCGAGGCGACTTCGCGCGACGACTGTGGATGCGTGATCCCGTGGCGGTGAAGCGTGACGGCGGTGGCGAGGATGATGAAGTACATCACCACGTTCGAGAAGAAAGTCCCCAACGCGACGTCGGCCTTTCGCGCGCGAATCTCGCCGGTGGTTGCGCCGACGCGGTCGGCTTCGCGCCTGCGGCCACGCGCTTTCTCCTCTTCCACCTCCTGCGCTGCCTGCCAGAAGAAGAGATAGGGGCTGATCGTGGTGCCAAGGATGGCGACGAGCATTCCCCACATCTCGCTCCCGTGAGGTAGCGACGGAATGAAAGTGTCGTGCAGCACTGCGCGCCAGTTGAAGCCGACGACGATCGCGTCCACGACGTATGCGAAGAGCACGAAGGCCAGCCACTTGAGAGTGCTCGCGAGCGCGACGTAGCGCAGCTTGATCGTGGTGTACGCGATCAACGCGCCGAAGGCGACGACCCACAACCGTGAGTGGATGCCGGTGAGGATCGCCGCGGCGTCGGACATACCGGCGAGATCGGCGCCGACGTTGATGGTATTCGCGCCGAACAGCGCAACGGCGACAACGATCAGAATCGGTCGCGGGAACTTCTGCTTGAGCGTGCCCATCAGTCCGCGACCGGTGACCATGCCGATGCGGGCGCACATCGCCTGCACCGCCATCATGAGAGGCCACGTCAGGAGCGCCGTCCAGAGGAGGGCGGTCCCGAACTGCGCGCCCGCGACGGAGTAGGTCGCTATGCCGGAGGGATCGTCATCCGCGGCGCCG
>JAHFCS010000357.1 GCA_023249395.1 Gemmatimonadota bacterium | reverse complement strand
TACCCGGCGAGCTGGAAGCGCTCGTGGCGTCGGTCACGGCGCAACGACCCTCAGTCCGCCGCCGTCGTGGATTCAGAGTCACCACCAGCTGGAAACCTCAATGACGACCGCGACGAGAGAGCCTTACGAACTGGGACCGATGCCACTGGGTCGCCCGATGGAGATCGTCGATGAGCGCCTCGTGCGCGCACCATGGCGCACGATCTTCGACATCGCTCGGCGCGTCGAGCTGTGGCCCGCCTACCTGCCGCATTATCGACACGTGCGCTTCCGCTCACGTGCGAGCGACGGTGGCGGACTCGTGGAAATGTCTGCCTACCGTCCCTTCGGTTTCATTGGATGGCCGACCTGGTGGCTCTCGGAGATGTCGGTGGATGAGGGTGCCCCGGCGATCCGTTTTCGTCATGTCGATGGTATTACCAAGGGAATGGACGTCGAGTGGACATTCCGCACCGCGCCAGGCGCAGCAGGCACTCATGTGAAAATCCTGCACGTCTGGGACGGACCGCGGATTCCGCTCATCGGCATCCCGGCCGCGACGATGGTCATTGGGCCGGTATTCATTCACGGCATTGCCTCCCGCACGCTGGAGGGGTTGGGCCACACGGCTGAACAGGACGCCTCACCGCGCAGAGCTCGGGTGGCGGCGGGGGCTGATAATGCGAGGTAGCGAGTTGTCGAAGCGCAGAGTGGCGATCACCGGAATCGGGGCGGTAACTCCGATCGGGACGGGCAACGAGGGACTGTGGAACGGCATCCGTCGCGAACGGTCGGCGGTCAGCTGTCTGACACGATTCGACCCCACTCCGTTCCGGAGCCACAACGCGGCCGAGGTCAACGACTTTATCGCCACCGATCACCTCGAGTACAAGAAAGCGAAGCGGCTCGACCGATTCGGCCAGTTCTCGGTCGCCAGTGCGGCGATGGCGCTCGAGGATTCGCGGATCAATCTCGCCGCCGAGGATCGCGAGCGCATCGGGACGATGATGGGCACGGCGCTCGGTGGTGTCGCCTACGCCGAATCACAGCTCGGGGCCTTTCTCGAAAAGGGCGTGCGAGGAGTCGATCCTCTCCTTGCGCTGACGGTTTTCGGCGGCGCGTCGAGCTGCAACATCGCCATCGAGCTCGGACTCTACGGCCCCAATTCCACCAACGCGATGAGCTGCGCCTCGGGGACTATCGCGCTCGGCGATGCGTTCCGTGAGATTCGCTACGGATACGCCGATGTGATGCTCGCCGGCGGCGCCGAGGCCCCGCTCGCTCCGCTTTGCTTCGGCGCCTTCTCGATCATCAAGGCAATGTCCGTCCGCAACGACGACCCGGCGGGTGCGTCGCGCCCCTTTGACCGCGACCGCGACGGATTCGTCATGGGCGAGGGAGCAGCGGTGCTGGTGCTCGAGGAGTACGAGCGAGCAGTCGCGCGTGGCGCCCGGATCTACGCCGAGATCTGTGGCTATGGGGTCACCAACGACGCGTATCATATGACTGCACCACGCCCCGATGGCTCGCAGGCTGCGCGCGCAATCCGCATCGCGCTTAACGACGCCCACGTTGCGCCGTCGGATATCGAGTATGTCAACGGGCATGGAAGCTCGACGCCGCTCAACGATCCCACCGAGACGCTGGCCATCAAGGAAGTGTTCGGCGACCACGCGTATCGCCTCGCGATGAGCGGGACGAAAGGCTACTACGGTCACGCGCTGGGCGCGTCGGGAGCGATAGAGACGGCAATCTGCGCACTGGCGATGGAGAATGAATGGCTTCCGCCGACGGTCAACCTCACGGTTGCCGATGAGGCGTGCGACCTTAACTTTCTGCCCGGAAGCGGCCGCAGCGCGCGAGTGGACCACGTCCTCACGAACTCCTTCGGATTCGGCGGCATCAACGCCGCGCTGGTGCTCCGTCGGGTGAGCTGAGACTGGCGTCCCGGTCGCTGCCCTCACCCGGAAAAAAGGGAGCGATCGACCATGCGAGATTCGTGGCGCCACTTCGTGGCGGAATTCATTGGTATGTTCGCGTTCGTCTTCATCGGCGGCGCTTCCATAATGTTTGCGAAGGACACGGCGAGTCCGGCGGGCCTGCTCGAGATCGCGCTGGCGCACGGTCTCACGATGGCGGTGATGGTGAGCGCGCTGATGCGCATCTCCGGGCACTTCAATCCCGCGGTCACGATCGGGTTCCTGGTCACCCGGCGGATCGAGCCGATGATGGCAGGGGTCTACATCATTGCTCAAATCATGGGCTCGATTCTCGGCGCCTACTTCCTCAAGTGGACCTTTCCCTTCACGCTTTTCGAATCGACGCATGGCGGCGGGCAGGCGCTCGCGCTTCAGGTGACGGGCGCGCAGGGATTCGCGCTCGAGGCGGTGGCAACCTTCTTCCTCGTGCTAGTCGTATTCGGCACCGCGGTGGATCCCAAGGCGCCGAGGATCGGCGGGCTCGCGATCGGCTTCATGATCGCGGCTGACATTCTCGCCATCGGGCCGCTCACCGGAGGGTCGATGAACCCCGCGCGGTCATTCGGGCCGGCGGTGGCGAGTGGATTTTTCGAAGCGCAGCTGCTGTACTGGACGGCGCCGATCGTCGGCGGAATCGTTGCCGCAATCCTGTACGATTATCTGTTCATCAGGCGCGACGCCGAGCCCGTGGACCATGGCGTGCTGAGGCCAGCTGCTACGGGAAAGAGAGAGAGGCCGTAACGCCGATTAGGCAATGCGGACTGCGTACCAATCTGCCACTTCGGACTGCGAACTAACTGCGGACTGCGAACTAGCGATCGCAGTCCGCGGCAGCTCTCACTAATGGATCGTCCGCGTCGCGCGGGCGGACGAGCTGGACGACGCGTAGATCAATCCCAGGACCGCCTGGACGGCCATGAAAATGCCGAGGCCCATCGGTCCGAACTCGTAATCGCCGTTTCGGGGATGCAGGTTGTAGAGGAGTCCCTGGATCACGGCGAGCGCGCCGGCGAGGATGGACGCTGTTTCCCCCGACACGAAGAGCTGTGTCGCACGCTGTTCCCAATTGTGAAATGAGCCGCCGGCGTACGCGGTGGTATACCCCCCCTGGATGAGCAGGGCGACGCCCGTGAGCAGCGCGACGAGAGGAATGCCGCCGCCCGGGTAGAAGAAATAGGCGCCGATCAGGAACAACCCGAATCCGGCGTTGATGACGGAGAGCAGGTAGAGGGCGGTCTTGAGCATCGTTTCCCCGGTCAGGGATCCGAGGGAACAATGCGTTGGCGGCTTAATTTCATCAAGTACTTTGTAGCGCCAAGTAGTAGGTCGAGATCGCGAGGCTCCCCTCGAGATCGGCGTTCACACGGATCCCTGAGTTGGCAGTGAGGCCGTGAGACGATGAGAACTGCAGCCAGGGGGGACGAGCGAGTGCGCGATCGAA
>JAHFCS010000356.1 GCA_023249395.1 Gemmatimonadota bacterium | reverse complement strand
TGAAACAGATGGACCGCCGCGTCCCGCCCGCGCTCGCCCTCCACGTCATCCTCGACAACTACGCCACGCACAAACATCCGAAGGTGCGGCGTTGGCTGGCCCGCCACCCCCGCGTCCATTTTCACTTCACCCCGACGTCGGCCTCGTGGCTCAATCTGGTGGAGCGCTTCTTCGGGGAACTCACCGAACGCCAACTCCGCCGCCTCGCCGTGACGAGCGTCGCCGAACTGATTGCCGCCATCACGCAGTACATCGACCACCGCAACGAACACCCCACGCCGTTTGTCTGGACCGCCACCGTGCAGCACATCCTGAAGAAGGTCGGGAAAGCGAACGCAACTTTGGCGACACTACACTAGAAGCCGCCTACCGCCCCCTCTCCTGCGTCAGCTCCTCCGCCCGCACGAAGTCCTCGTCGGCGAGCGCCCGCGTGACCTGGAGTTGCGCGTAGATCATCCCGCGTTCCTCGCGCAGCTCCGCGCGACCCGGATTCCGCGCGATCAACTCGGTGTACGCGGCAACCGCGTCGTACCACATGCGATGGCGCGTGAAGACGCGAGCCCGCGCCAGCGATGTCGCGTATTCATCGCGGCCGCCGACCCCCGCCAAGTCCCGTCGAATCGCCTCACGGACGCTGGTCGAGACAACGAGGACGCCAGCGGGCACTGACCGGGTTCCGCCCATTAATTCGGCCGCGACTTCGACGGTCCAGAAGTAGGCTTTGCCGAGCTCCATCGCGGGGGCGGTCGCAGGATACGCGTAATTCGTGCCCGCGACCTCAGCCCGATGGATCTCCTCCTGCGCATCGCTCCAGAGCGTGAAGGCGAACCGGCGGCCTCGGCCCTCGTGGCTCCACGCGAAGACCGGGGTCGTGCCATAGCTCTTCCCGAATCTCGGGGCGAGCGCGACCGGCGGATGTTCTCCTCGCGTGGCACCCGCCACCATTGCCGACTTCTTCGCCTTGCTCGTGTCGAGCATCTCGAAGCCCGACAGGTTCGTCACGACCCGTGGCCTGCGCGGCTTCTTCTTCACCGGCGACGGCACCTGCTGCGCCGCCACTACACTGGCTGCGAAGACGAGAGCGCCGAAAACTGTGACCACTCGCGCGAGCTTCACGTTTGCTCCCCGGAAACGGCCCGTTCACCGAGCGTCCAGACGCCAACCTTCTCCCTAAAGCCACGGACAATCGCGTCACCGAGCGCGACCGTCACGAACTGGTCTCGCACGAGGTCTCGAGTGTCGGGGCTTATCACGATTCGGGTCTTGAATTCCTTCGTCAATGCCTCGAGCCGCGACGCCAAGTTGACCGTCTCGCCGATGACCGAGTACTCCATCCTGTCATGTGCCCCGACGTTCCCGGCCGTAAGCGATCCCGTGTGCAGTCCGATACCGATGGCTAGGTGGGGCCGCCCTGGCTTGGCTTCCCGATTCAGCGCATCGACGCGCTCCAGCATCTCGTGCGCTGTGCGCACTGCCCTCCGTGCGTCCTCTTGCATGCCGCTGCTAAGCGGAAGTCCGAACACGACCAGGAGTCCATCGCCCATGAACTTGTTCAACATTCCGCCGTTTCGTTTGATGACCTCGCTCATGGCGTCGAAGTAGTCGTTGAGCCAGGCCAGCACTTGGGCTGACGGCTGCCCGGCCGACAGCAACGTGAAGTCGCGGATGTCCGAGAAGAGCACCGTGGCCGTCTTCTCCTGGCCCTCAAGGACGATCTCATCCCGCCGCCTCCAGATCTCGGCCGCCACCTCAGGAGAGACATACCGTTCGAACAGCCCTACCAACTCGCCGCGCTCGGCTTCGGCACGCACCTTGAGCAACCGCTCGCGAAGGAAGCGATAGCCGAGGCCGGCAGGCACAGCCAGCGCGATTCCCGCCTCGGTCGTCAGGAATCGCATCCATACTCCCTCCCCGACGAGGAGCGCTCGCGCGAATAGGAAGATGCCTGCGCCAAGAGCGAGCACTCCTGCGAGACCGAGCACGAGCCGGGCGCGAACGACCACAGCAATCGCCGCGCACGCCAGCAGGAAGTTCAGCGTCCACAATTGACGCTGGTCCAATTCGCGCACGGTCAGGCCGCTTAACACCATCGCGAGAGCTGCCGCATGAATTTCCGCTCCGGAGCGGAACGCGTGTCCGCCAGATACGCCCGCTCGCCGAGACGGCGGCGTGGAGTAGAGGTCCTTGGCGGCCGCACTGCTCTGCCCTACTATCACGATTCTGCCCTTGAACAGCTGTAAGTCGAATCGGGGGTCGAGCACGCGATGGACGGGCACGGTCTCCAGGGAACACCAGTGGCCGATCAGCGCCGAGTTGGCGTGTGTCCCATCCAGCGGGATTTGTGTGTTGCCAAGGCGGTACATACCGTCAGGGCCTGGCTCCAGGGCTCGCCCCCAACGGTTGCTCGCCAACGCGATGGGGAAGGAGAGTCCTTGGTGCTCTGCGGATCGCGTCCACAGGAGCGTGCGGCGAATGAACCCGTCGCGATCGATCGGCAGATTGACGAAGGCGGCATCGAGCGCTCCACTGCGGAACTGAGGCAGCGGTCCGCTCGACGGAAGCTCCTCGGTACCAAACACCTCGGCCAGGATCACGTTGCCGGCGCTCTCGATCTCGCGCGCGAGCCGGGCATCTGCCGCCGCTTCGCGCGGCTTGTCGAGGAGGATATCCAGGCCGATCAAATCGGGCTCACCTGCCGAGATCCGCGCGATGAGTCCGACGAGCAGCTCACGCGGAACTGGAAAGGCATTCAACGTCTGTACAGAGACGTCGTCGAAGTCGACGATCACGATCTCCTTCACTGACGGGCAAGGCCGCGCGGAAAGGAGGAGGTCGTATCCCTGCAACTCGGCGGCATCGAGCAACCCTGATCGTTCCGCAACTGCGGACACCAGAAGCACGATGATGGCCAGCCCCAGGCCGGGGATGATCGAACTGGGGAAGAGCCTCGATGCCTTGCCAATGGTTCGCACGGCGCATGCAGAACGAGTCACCGGATCGCGCCCTCGCCAATTGCGTGCAACGGGGCCAAGGTGCCGCCTTTGATGCTGCCGAATCGGGCTGCCTTATGCAACCAATGTGTCGAATACCAGGCGCAGCCGGGCCACTCAAGCCGACTGCGCGCGAGGCCCGCGTGGCAGCGCACGGCAGCGATTCAGGTCGCTTGTACCGGAGCAGGGTCGCTCCTATATTCTCTCGATCACGGCGCTTATCCCCGTCGTGACGGCACTGGGGCCAGGCAGGCCACAGTTGTGGGCGGGATCGGAGTCGGGGCCGCGTGTCGCGGGTCGGTCTGCGCACGCGCTGAGTGTTGGCGCTCGTCGTCGGAGGTGACCATGCGGAATCCGTTTCGCTCCATGCTGCCGCTGCCCGTCGCGATGCTCTTTGTTCTCCCGTTATC
>JAHFCS010000355.1 GCA_023249395.1 Gemmatimonadota bacterium | reverse complement strand
ATCGTACCGCGAGGCGCGGCCCGCCCTCTCGAACTGCGCCGTCTGCGCGAAACGCTGCTCCGCAAGGGCGAGCGCTGTATCCTGGATTTCAGCATAGGTCGCGGCAAACAGCGCCTGGAGATATGCGCGTTGGACGTCGAGTGAGACTTGCGCGGCGACTTCGGTCTGGTCCAGCCGCGCGGCATTCTTCAGCTCTCCGGCGGCGCGGGAGCCGGCGATGATCTTCCCGCCCTGAAACAGTGTCTGCGACAGAGTCGCGTTCGCAGTGTACGTGTTGGGCTGATTGAAGATCGCGCCCACTGCGCTGGCACGTGCACTTTGGAATACGTGCGACTGGCTGCCGTTCAAGCGGAGCTGTGGCAGGCCGGCCGCCCGCGCGATGACCACCTGGGCGTCGGCGACGTCAATCTGCGCCGCGGCCGCTCGTGATTCGTCGCCGACGCGGATTGCACGATCGACTGCCTGCGGCAGTGACAGCGACAGGCTGTCGGTGCGAGGCGGCGGTGGCTGAACGGATGGCTCAGCCGAGAGCTGGCCCTGGAAGGCGAGCAGAATCAGAAAGAACGACATCATCCAAAGTTATACGGATGAGGCTGTCGTTGTGTTCGGAACCGTATCAGTACCCGGGACGAGAATCGAACTCGTAAGAGCCTAAGCTCGCGGGATTTTGAGTCCCGTGCGTCTACCAATTCCGCCACCCGGGCGATGAACTTCTATTTAAAGGGCGGCGGAGGGCATGACAAGAGTTTCTGCAGCGCGTTCTAGCGGAAGTTCCGCCGGGCCCAGGGTTGGCGAATTGGTGGCCGGCCTCGCATCCCGCCTGGACCGGCGCGGTCGCGCAGCTCGACCATGCGCTGGCGCAGCTGAATCTGGAGCCCGAGATATTTCGCCCGCTGAACGGGCGTCAGAAACTTCGCAAGCTCGCGCTGTTCAGCCTCCACCAGGTCGAGGCGTTGCCGCTGGAGTCTCATCAACTGATCGAGAAGGCCGGAGACCTTCTGCTGATTCGCGGCCTCCCCCGACATCAACTCCGAGCGCAGCGCCATCCGTGCCTGTCGCTCCTCCGTCACGAGCGCTACTCGCTGTCGCTCGAGCTGCTGATTTGCCGCCTTGAGGCGCGCCATCTGGTCGTCGTTGAGTTGCAACCTACGGCGAACCAGCTCAGCAGTTCGCTCGCGGAAACGCTGTTCCAGCATCGCCCGTCGCGGACCGGCGGTATCACCGGGTGCGCCAGGTCTGACCTGCGCATCGAGCCGCGAGACCGCGGCCGACGCAATGACGACAGCTCCGATCATTGCCATCAGTCGAATGCTTTTCATTTTAGTTCTCCTGCCGATTCGGTATCACCGATCGCCGGAGCGATGATGTCCGGCTCCGCCGACGGCATTCCATCCATCAGTTCCATCTCGCTCAGTAGCGTCGTCAGGTGGTCGTCGGACAGCTCCTGCGTTTCGCTGGCGAGAGACAGGCCGGCGTTGGCGACGCCGGAGGGCTGACCGCCACCCGTATCGGGAGCAACACTCGCCACGACAACGGGACTGGGAGCGACGACCTGCGCGGTGGGCTTGTCGACGGTTGCGACACCTGCGCGCGGCTGTCCTACCTGAGTCTCGGGATTGAGCACGTCCCTCCCGACGAGCAGCGAAAGACCGCCGGCAGACACGATCGCGGCGGCCGCGGCAATCCGGACGATGGGACGCGACCACATTGTCCGCGAACCGTGAAGGACCGATCGCACACTTGGCTGGCCACCACCTTCGTGCAGCAGAAGGCCGTGGCGGGTGGGAGTGGGAAGCGAAGCAACAATCCGACCGACGTCCATCGCTGGCGCCGCGGGCGCTGACGCGACGACAGCCCGCAGAAGCTCGAGCTCGGCGACACATGCGGGACATGAAGCAACGTGAGTCTCGACTTCAACAGCTCTTACAGCGTCGAGCCGGCCGTGAATCAGGTCAGGCAGCGCATCGCGCAACTCTGTGCGTGCACATTCATTCATCCAGAAACTCCTTCACAGCGCGAATCGCGTTGTGATAGTGAACCCGGGCTGCCCCCTCGGTCGTCTCGAGAATTACCGCGATTTCCCTGTAGGACAGACCCTGTTCGACCCGCATCGTAAAGACCTCACGCTGCATCGGCGAAAGCGTCGCGACTGAGCGTCTCACTCGTGTTGCCGTCTCCTGTGCCACCATGCCATCGAGGGCGTCGTACTCCGTCGCGGCTTCGGAGTTTTCGATCCGCACCATGTTCTGCCGACGTTTCTCCGAGCGACGCCGGTCGAGCATCAGCCGCCGCTCGATCGTGAACAGCCAGGTTCGAAACGAGGCGTCGCCGCGAAATGCATGCAGCGAGCTGAAAGCCCGTACGAACGTGTCCTGCACCAGCTCCTCGATTTCTTCCCGCTCCCCGGCGCTCGTCGCGAAGCGCGCCAGCGCGTCCGCGTGACGGCGAACGAGCTCGCTTGCAGCTCGCGACTCGCCTCCCCTCCACCGCTCGATCAACACCAGGTCGGTGTCCTCGGCGCTCGATCGGGATCCAGGATTCATTCAATTCGTATGGTAGACGCTTTCCGGGGTTGAACGTTAATGCATATGATTAGCGCTCAATCGCACTCAACACTTTCACGTGGCCCATGTTCGCACCCGAAGCCATCGCTCATCGCGGCGTACGCGACAGATACCCCGAAAACTCACTTCCGGCCTTCCAGGCTGCCATCGACGCCGGGGCCGACGCCATTGAGCTCGATGTTCACGCGACGCGAGACGGAGTCATCGTAGTCCATCATGATGCCGCGTTATCCGCAGAGTCGCGGTCGCCCCACGCAGGACGAGCGATCGCCGCGCTCGATCTGTCCGAGCTCGCGGACTTCGAGATCGCTCCGGGCATCGCCATACCAACCCTGGAGGAAGTGCTGCAGGCGCTCGCTCCGTCGACGCGCATCTACATCGAGATCAAGGCTCCGGCGATCGAGGCCCTCGTCGCCGAGCTTCTCGTGCAGTCGCCGGCTTCTCGAGGAAGATGCGCTGTCCATTCATTCGATCACCGGATCGCCAGGAGATTCGGCGGTTTGGCATCGTCTGTTCCAACCGGGATTCTGGAGGTTGGATATCCGGTGGATCCACCGTCGCTCCTCCGCGCTGCGAACGCCCGCGATCTCTGGCAGCAGTACGAGTTCATCGATCGGGAGCTTATCACAGGCATCCACGCGGCAGGCGGCCGCGTCATTGCGTGGACGTGCAACGACGTCGCTGAATGGGAGCAGCTTCGCGAAATGCGGGTCGATGGCATATGCACCGACCGAATCGAAGCGAATGTCGCGTGGCTCCGCGAAGAGAAGGCGACCTGATGCGCGGGCGACAATTCCTTTACAAGTCACTGCGTGCCGCGTGCCTCGCAGTGCGCTAAGTTTCGC
>JAHFCS010000354.1 GCA_023249395.1 Gemmatimonadota bacterium | reverse complement strand
GTCGATGTGGACGTAGATCACGTCGTGGATGTCGACGGTGAACTCGACCCACGAGCCGCGGAACGGGATGATGCGCGCCGAGATCAGGCGCTGTCCGTTCGGGTGTGTGGACTCCTCGAATACGACGCCCGGCGAGCGGTGAAGCTGGCTGACGATGACCCGCTCCGCTCCATTGATGACGAATGTCCCGAGCGGCGTGAGCAGCGGAAGCTCACCGAGATAGACTTCCTTCTCGATGATGTTCTTGGGCCGCTTGCCGGCTTCGGTTTCCTCGAAGATGACGAGCTGGAGGGTTGCCTTGAGGGGCGCCGAGTACGTCATGTCGCGCTCGATGCATTCGGCGACGGAGTACTTGGGATCACCGAGCGTATAGCTCTTGAACTCCAGCGAGAAATTCTCGTGGACGTCGGTGATCGGGAAGAGGTCCTTGAAGACGCGCTCGAGTCCGATGTCCTCGCGGTCATGCGAGGCGGCATCCAGCTGCAGCAGCGATTCGAATGCGCGCGTCTGGATGTCGAGGAGATGGGGCATGTTCATGCCCTGGTCGAGCTTAGCGAAGGAGATTTCTTTCATCAATTCTGGCATTTTTCACCTACGGCACAGGCGCAAACGACTCCACCCCCGGTAGTCGCGAAATTTTCGCGAGCCCGGGGTGGAGCGGACTGAAGTGCATCAATTGTGAAGCGACGCTGGATATCGAGCATATCGTCGAAGTGAAAGTGAGGGATCGGGAGCAGCGCTCCCCGGGACCCTTACTTCACTTCGACTTCGGCACCCTGATCCTCGAGCTTCGCCTTCATTGCAGCCGCTTCGTCCTTGGTGACACCGGACTTGACGGTGCTCGGAGCGGCGTCCACCAGGTCCTTCGCCTCCTTGAGGCCGAGGCCGGTCAGCTCGCGCACGACCTTGATGACCTGGATCTTCTTGGCGCCGGCGGCCTTGAGGTTGACGGCGAACTCCGTCTGCTCTTCGACGGCCGGTGCGGCGGCGGCACCCGCGCCACCTGCGGCGGGAGCTGCACCGACCGGTGCGGCGGAGATGGTGACGTTGAACTTGCTCTTGAAAGCCTCGATCAGCTCGGCGAGCTCGAACACCGACATGTTGCCGATGGCATCGAGGATCTCATCCTTGCTCATGGTTGCGTTGGCCATTGTATTGTTCTCCGGAGAAATTAGGCGCCTTCGCGCTGTGACTTGAGCGCGTCGAGCGCGCCTGCAAACATGGATAGCAGCCCGTTGAGGGCGCCGACGAAGGCGGCCATCGGGGACTGCAAGCCGGCACCGAGATCGGCCAGCATCTGCTCGCGGGACGGGAGCGACGCGAGCTTCTTCACCTGCGCCGTGTCGATCGCCTTCCCTTCGAGCAGGCCGCCCTTCACAGCCGGCTTCTGCTCGAATTCCCTCGCGAAATCCGTCAGGACCTTTGCGGCCGCGACCGGATCCGTTCCAAACACCAGACCAGTGGGGCCCTTGAGGCTCTCCCCGACGAGTCCGCTCTCGTTGACCGCGCGAAGCGCCAACGTGTTCTTGATTACGACGTACTCGACGCCGGCGCGCTTGAGGCGGCGGCGGAGCTCAGTCATGCGCTTCACGTTGAGCCCCGTGAAGTCGGTGTAGTAAAGCGATTTCGCGCCCTTGAGCCTGTCGCGCAAATCGGAAACCAGCTTCTCCTTTTCCGTTCTCTTCATCGTCTTGTTACCGGTAAGGAGTGATGTCGATCGCTACGCCAGGGCCCATCGTACTCGAGATCGCAACGTTGCGGACGTACACGCCTTTCGCCGCGGGCGGCCTGGCGCGAACGATCTGATCCATGAACGCCGTGAAATTCGTCTCCAGCGCATCCGCGGGAAACGAAACCTTGCCGATGGCTGCGTGGACATTGCCGCTCTTGTCGACGCGGAATTCGATCTTGCCGGCCTTTACCTCACGGACAGCACGGGAAATGTCCATCGTCACCGTGCCGGCCTTGGGGTTCGGCATGAGACCGCGCGGACCGAGCACGCGGCCCAGCGCTCCGAGCTGTCCCATCAGGTTCGGCGTTGCGATGAGCACGTCAAAATCGAGCCAGTTATCCTTGATCTTCGCGATGTACTCAGTGCCGACGTAGTCGGCGCCGGCCTGCTCCGCCTCTCTCGCCTTTTCGCCGTCGGCGATGACGAGAACGCGCACCGTCTTACCGGTACCCGCGGGAAGCACGACAGTGCCGCGCACGACCTGGTCGGCGTGACGTGGATCAACACCCAGACGGACTGCGACCTCGACCGTCTCGTCGAACTTGGCGTATGCCGCCGACTTCACGAACTCGATCGCCTGCCTCGCCTGGTAGCGGGTAGCGACGTCGCGCTTGGTCGCCGCGGCGGTGAATTTCTTTCCGTGCTTGCGCATCAGTCCTTCACCTCGAGTCCCATCGAGCGCGCGGCACCGGCGATCATTGCCATTGCCGACTCGACGGAATCCGTGTTCAGGTCCGGCATCTTGATCTCGGCGATCTTCCTCAGCTGCGCGCGCGTGACAGATCCAACCTTGTTGCGGTTCGGCTGACCGGAGCCCTTTTCAATCCCTGCCTCCTTCTTCAACAGGACAGCCGCGGGCGGCGTCTTGGTGATGAAGGTGAAGGACTTGTCAGCGAAAATCGTGATCTCGACCGGGAGAATCGTGTCCTGGCCCTGCGTCCGAGCGTTGAACTCCTTGCAGAACGCCATGATGTTGATTCCCTGCGGACCGAGAGCGGTGCCGACGGGGGGTGCCGGGTTCGCCTTGCCTGCAGGGATCTGCAGCTTGACGAATCCGATGACCTTTTTTGCCATGTTACTCCTTGGACGTTCAGTAACGCGGGGAGCCCACCACGGGCTGCGCGCCTAACTCCCACGGTTCGGTTTAACGTCGTAGTGGTATCCGACGGTTGCGCTCCTCGCCGGTTTTTCCGGCCGCCCCGCGCAAGGGCCAATTAACTGCCCAGGTACCTGGTACCTGGTACCTGGGTCGTTCAGTATCCTTTCAATTGTAGGTAGTCGAGCTCAACACTCGTTGGTCGTCCAAAGAGTGAAACCGAAACTCGAACTTTCCCTTTGTCACTCAGAACTTCTTCAACTGTTCCATTGAAATCGGTGAATGGCCCCTCGGTGATCGCCACCGCCTGACCCACCAGGAAAGGAATCTCTTCCTTCACCTCTTCCGGCTCCGAGTCGTCCGCGACGCCGAGAAGTCTGTTGACCTCATCGGGACGCAGCGGCTGCGGCATCCGCTCGTGTCCGACGAACTTGATCACGCCCTGAATGCCGTTGATCGTGTGCGCCGTCTCCTGGTCCATCAGCATCTCAACCAGCACGTAGCCCGGATAGATCTTCCGCTCCACGTTCACCTTTTTTCCGTTCTTGATCTCGACCACTTCCTGCGTCGGTACCAGCGCCTGCCTGA